>NZ_LGDB01000193.1:0-76750 GCF_001279655.1 Streptomyces sp. WM6372
GCCACCAGATGACGCGCCAGACGATTCGCCCGAACGTTCAACTCCGCATACGACAGCTCAACCCCACCGCACACCACCGCCGGCGCATCCGGAGTCCGCACCACCTGCGCCTCGAACAACTCCGGCAACGTCACATCCGGAACCTCACGAACCGTATCGTTCCACTCGACCAACATCCGCCGACGCTCGTCGACACCGAGGACATCGATCTCCCGAACCAACCGACCGGGCTCGGCAACAACGGCTTCCAGCACACGCAACAGGCGATCTGCAAGCCCCTGGACCGTGACCTCCGCGAACAGATCCGTCCGGTAGTCCAGCTGTCCCTCAAGACCTGCGGGTTTGCCGTCGACGCCATGCGATTCCGCCAGGCTGAACGACAGGTCGAACTTCGCCACCGCACCCTGGAGGGGTTCCACGTCAGCCCTTACACCCGGGAGGTCGAGCTCGGGTCGGACGTTGTTCTGGAAGGCGAGCATGACCTGGAACAGGGGGTGGCGGGCCATCGAGCGCGCCGGATTGAGGATCTCCACCAGCCGCTCGAACGGCACGTCCTCATGCGTGAACGCCGCCAGGTCCGCTTCCCGGACCCGCTCGACGACCTCCCGGAAGGTCGGGTCACCCGACAGGTCGGTCCGCAGCACGAGCGTGTTCACGAAGAACCCGACCATGTCGTCGAGGGCCTCGTCGGTACGCCCGGCGATCGGCGTGCCGATCGGGATGTCCTGCCCGGCGCCCATCTTCGAGAGCAGCACGGCCAGTGCGGCCTGCACCGTCATGAAGACACTCGCCCCACAGGAGCGCGAAAGCTCCACCAGACGGGCGTGCACCTGCGCCGGAACGCGGAACCCGACCGCGGCCCCCTCGTGCGAGGCGACAGCCGGGCGCGGATAGTCGACCGGCAGCTCAAGCTGCTCCGGAAGATCGGCCAGCGCCCGCTCCCAGTAGGCGACCTGGGCGGCGATCACACTCTCCGGGTCGTCCTCGCTGCCGAGTACCTCGCGCTGCCACAGCGTGTAGTCCGCGTACTGCACCGGGAGCGGCTGCCACGCCGGGGCATCCCCCTGGCAGCGGGCGGCATACGCCTGCGACAGGTCCCGGGCCAGCGGCGCCATCGACCAGCCATCCGCCGCAATGTGATGCACCACCATGACGAGAACCCACTCGCCCGGAGCATCCGCAACCTCCAGCAGACGCACCCGCCACGGCAGGTCCCGCTCCAAGTCAAAGCCGGTCGCAGCCGCCTCGGTCACCGCGGCAGCGACGTGATCGGCGGGAACCGGCACCACACGGAACTCGGGTACGCCCGTGGCCGCGTCGAGGACGAGCTGGCTCGGCCGGCCGTCGGTGTCCTGCGGGAACACCGTGCGCAGGCTCTCGTGACGGCCCGCGACGTCCGCGAGCGCGGCCCGCAGCGCCTCCAGGTCCAAGGCACCCGTCAGGCGCAGCACGAGCGGGACGTTGTACGTGGCGGAGACGCCTTCGAGCTGGCCCAGGAACCACAAACGGCGCTGCGCGAACGACACCGGAAGAACCTCCGGCCGCGCCCGCCGCTCCAGCGGCTTCCGGACCTGAACGCCCTCATCGAGCCGGTCCACCAGCCCCGCCACGGTCGGGGCCTCGAACAGCGACCGGATGCTCACCTCGACGCCGAGCGCGGTCCGGATGCGGCTCACGAGACGGGTCGCCAGCAGCGAATGCCCGCCGAGTTCGAAGAAACCGTCGTCGATCGACACGGACTCCACGCCCAGGACCTCGGCGAACAGCCCGCACACCGTGGTCTCCTGCGGTGTCCGCGGCGCACGACCGCGGCCCGCGCCCACCGGCGCGTACTCCGGGACCGGCAGGGCCCGCCGGTCCAGCTTTCCGTTCAGGGTCAGTGGCAGGGCGTCCAGCGCCACGAGGGCCGACGGCACCATGTAGTCCGGCAGCCGCTCGGCGACGTACGCGCGCAGCGCCGCCGTGTTCACCCCGGCGGGGTCGGTGCCTGCCGGGGGCACCACATAGGCCGTGAGCCGCTTGTCGCCGGGAGTGTCCTCCCTGAGGATCACTGCGGCCTGGCCGATCTGGGCGTGCCCGGCCAGGACCGCTTCGATCTCGCCGGGCTCGATGCGGAAGCCGCGTACCTTCACCTGGTCGTCGACGCGGCCTATGAAGTCCATGGTGCCGTCGGCCAGCCAGCGCACCACGTCGCCGGTGCGGTACATCCTGGCGCCCGGTGCGCCGAAGGGGTTGGCGACGAAGCGCCCGGCGGTGAGTTCGGCGCGGTTGAGGTAGCCACGGGCCAGGCCGTCGCCGGCTATGTAGAGCTCGCCGCTGACTCCCGGGGCGACGGGGCGCAGTGCCTCGTCCAGAACGTACAGCTGGGTGTTCCAGAGGGGCCGGCCGATGGGGACGGAGTTGTCCGGTACGCGGCCGGCTTCGCGCAGCGGGTTGACCGCGGAGAAGACGGTGGTTTCGGTGGGGCCGTACTCGTTGGCGACTACCGTGCCGGGGCAGGCTTCGAGGACTCGGCGGACGGCGGTGGGCGAGACCACGTCACCGCCCGCCCAGATCTCGCGGACGCCCTTGAAGCAGGCGGGGTGCTCTTCCGCGAGGACGCGGAAGAGTCCGGCGCTGACGAACAGGCCGGTCACGTTCTGCTCGGTGATCACCTTGGCGAGGTCCGCGGCGTCCATCAGGCCCGCCGGGGCGACGACGACGGTGCCGCCGGTCAGGAGCGGTGTCCAGATTTCGAAGGTGGACGCGTCGAAGGCGTACGGGGAGTGCATGAGCACGCGTTCGTGCCGGCCGGAGGTCCAGTAGGAGTCGGCCGCCAGGTGGACGACGTTGCGATGCGTGTTGGCCACGCCCTTGGGCTTGCCGGTGGAGCCGGAGGTGTACATGACGTACACGAGTTGCTCGGAGTGGACCGTGGCACGCGGCGCGGCCGGGGCACTCTCGTGGCCGGCCACCGTGCCCGGGTCGGCGGCAGCACCTGCCGTTCCGGGCGTCGTCTCCGGCTGGTTCTCGGTGTCCTCCTCTCCCCGTGACGTGACCCGGATGACCGGGACGTCCGCGGCGAAGCCGATGTCGTGCGGGTCCCGGTCGGTCAGCAACGCCATGGCTGCGGTGTCCTGGAGGATGAACTCGGACCGGCCGGCCGGCTGGTTCGGGTCGATCGGTACGTACACGCCGCCGGCCTTGAGGATGGCGAGGGACGAGACGACGACGCCGATGGAGCGCTCCTGGAGGACGGCGACCCGTGACTCGGTGGTGACGCCTGCGCGCCGGAGGCGGCGGGCCAGGCGGTCGGCGTCGGCATCCAGTTCCGCGTAGGTCAAGACGGTGGCGCCGTCGGTGACCGCGTGGGCGTCGGGAGTGCGTGCCGCCTGGGTTTCGAACAGTTCGTGGACGCAGATGTCGTGCGGGTAGTCGACGTCCGTGTCGTTCCAGGTGTGCAGGATCCGCTCGCGCTCGTCCGGTGCGACCAGGTCGGCCTGGCGCAGGGGGGCGCCGGGATCCGCGACGAGCTGCTCCAGCAGGCTCAGGTACCGCGTCTGGTGGGAGGCGACTTCCTGCCGGTCGTAGAGGTCGGAGTTGCCGTCGAAGTCGATGGTGGGGCCCCGGCCGTCATCGGGGTCGCGGACGACGATGGAGAGGTCGGGTACGGGTCCGCTCGACAGGTTGTGGGGGGCGCCGTGGAGGTCGCCGAGGGATATGCCGTCGTTGAACGAGATGATGTTGGCGACGACGTTCCAGATGCGCTGGGTCCGGTTGCCTCCGCGGATCTCCCGGATCAGGTCTTCCGAGCGGAAGCGCTGGTGGCGCAGTGCCTGGTTCACCTCGGTGGTGGCCCGGCCGAGGAGGTCGCCGAAGGATTCCTCACCGGAGAGGGTCAGGCGGAGCGGGAGGACGTCGGACAGGGTGGTGACGGTATTCCTGGCGTGCACCGACTTGCGGCCCGTGACGGGAAGGCCGACCAGGACGTCCCGTTCACCGGTCATGCGGCTGAGGTAGACGAAGACGGCCGCGATGAAGACGACCGCGCGGGTCGTCCGGTGCTCGTGGGCGAGGTCGCCGAGCGTGTCGCTGGCGGCCTCGTCCAGCTCCGTGGTCACCCGGGTGACGCGTCCGTTGACGCCGGGCTCGCGTGAGGCGAGCGTCGTCGGGTGCGGGCGGTCGGCGAACTTGTCGAGCCAGTAGGCGCGGTCGGCGGTGAACTTCGGCGAGGCGAGGTACTTGCGGTCCTCCTCGCGCAGCGGGTCGAGCCCGCGCGGGACGACTGCTTCGAGGGCGTGCGCATCCGGCGACCGGAGCGACATGTAGATGTCTCCCAGGCGCTGCTGGAACAGGAAGCCGCCGTAGCCGTCCATGAGGAGGTGGTGGAACCTCGCGTACCAGAAGTAGCGCCGGTCGGAGATCCGGAAGAGGGCGAACGACCAGAGCCGGTCGGTGAGGACGTCCACAGGCCGGCGGAGGTCGGCGCGCATCCACTCCCGTGCCGCCGCCTCCGGATCCGGCCGGCCGGAGACGTCCATGTAGCCGACGTCCGGGACGAGGGAAGGGTCGATGGTCTGCCGTACGCCTTCCGGTCCTTCGCTGAACCGCTGGTGCAGTGCTTCGGACTCGCGGAACGCCTGTCGGCAGGCCTCCTGGAACAGGGCGACGTCGATGTCGCCACGGAAGTCGACGTACTCGGCGATGTTGTAGGCGTGTCCCGAGGGATCCAGCTGGTGGCCGAACCAGATTCCCGTCTGAGCGGTGGACAGTTCCGTGTGCTCGCTCTGCTCCTCGGACACCCTCATCACCTCACGCTTGAAGCCAACAACTGGAACGGGCAGCACGACGGCGCACCGGTGCGCCGGTGTGCGGGGGTGTGCCGGGTCGGGCGCCGTCGGGCCCGTGTCTCGCTCTCGGTGGACCGCCGATCAGCAGTCGTCTCGTCTCGCTTCGAGCACGCTGAAGAACGAGTCCGGGAGCCGGGTGACGTCCGAGAGGTGCATGCCCGCCCGCCGGAGCAGGGACCGGTACTGGTCCAGGGTGCGCTCGCGGCCACCGAGGACGACCATCATTCCCAGGTCGCTCCACCAGGCGGGGTGGGCTTCGCCCGATTCGGGAAGGAGCATTTCGCAGATGAGCAGTCTGCCGTCCGCGGACAGTGCCTCGCGGCTGCGGCGCAGGATGGTGACGGCGTCGTCGTCCTCCCAGTCGTGGAGGACGCTGCACATGAGGTGGGCGTCGGCCCCGGCGGGGATCTCCTCGAAGAAGTCGCCCGATTCGGTCCGGCAGCGCTCTCGCAGTGGAGCGAGTTCACCCGAGACCTCGGCCCGTTCGACGACGCTGCGCCGGTCGAAGAGGACTCCGCTGACCTGCGGGTTGGCCGTCAGGATGGAGGCGAGTACGGCGCCCTTGCCGCCGCCGATGTCGAGGAGGCAGCGGGTGTCGTTCCACGCGGGGAGCGTGGTGAGGCCCGCGTAGAGGCGGCCCGCCCGCTCCCGCATGCGTTCGTCGAAGGCGGCGCCGACCTGACCGTCGCCGTCCTTGTGGGTGAAGAATCCGGCGCCGAACTGGCTGTCGAAGGCGGGCCGGCCGGTGGCGATGGTGTCGACTGCTCCGAGCCAGGCACGGTAGGAGTCGACGTTGGTGAGGGTCGCCCGCATCGAGACGGGCGAGTCGGTCTGGAGCAGTTGGCCCAGCCGGGTGAGCGAGAACAGGCCCTCACCGTGGTCGGTGAAGAACCCGCAGCTGGCAAGGGTCCGCAGGAGCCGTTCCAGGGCTCCGGGCGACAGGTCGAGTGCCCCGGCCAGCTCCTCCACCTTCCGTTCGGTGTCGCTGAATTCGTCCGCGACGCCCAAGTGTGCGGCGACGGACAGCGCGTACGGCAGTACGGCGACGATGCTGTCGTCCGCCATGCGCAGGAATTCGCGGACCACCGGGTCGGTCGCGGTCGCGATGACGTGCTCTCGGTCGGTACTCACCCGGTTGGGCCTTCCGTTCATTGCGTCAGATCGGTGGGCGTCTTCAGGAGCTGGTGTCGCCCATGGCGTCCACCAGGCTCTTCGGGCGCATGTCCACCCAGTTCTCGTTGATGTAGTCGAGGCAGGCCTGTCGGGTGTCCTTGTCGTGGGCGACGGTCCACCCTGCGGGCACCACGGCGAATGCGGGCCAGAGGGAGTGCTGTCCTTCGTCGTTGACCAGAACGGTGTAGACGCCCTCGGGGTCCTCGAACGGGTTGGCCATCGGGTCTTCCTTCCTTGCAGAACGGATTCCTCATTGCCCGGTGCGGCTGTGTGCACCGGGTTGTTCAGCGGCCGGACGACGGCAGTCGCAGGATCGCGCAGGCCACCGCTCCGTCGGGGTCGACGGCGCTGACCAGCGCCAGACGGTCGCCGTCGTGGCCGCGGTCGGCGGCGGCGTGCTGTGCGGTGCTCAGCAGCGCCGCGATCTGGAAGACGGAGGTGGCGGCGGAGGTGTCCCCGATCAGCGATCCGATCGCGGGCCGGGAGACCGCCTCCGTGCCGAACATCTCCTCGAGGAGCCGGGCCTCTCCCGGCGCCGCTGTCCCTCCGCAACCGCTCGGCATGGCGGCCCAGACGTCCCGGGCGGCCGCTCCGGCGGCGTCGAGTACGGCGGACAGGCAGGAGCGCAGGGCGGCGTTGGGATCGCCGTCCACGTCGATGCACGAGGTGACGGCCAGAAGCTCGGCCAGGACGGTGCGCCCGGCGCCGATGCCGTCGGGTCGCTCCAGCAGGAGGACGGCGCATCCCTCGCCCAGTGCCGCGTCCGTGTCGCCGGCGGGCCGCCGGTGGTGCTCCAGCCAGGAGCGGGCCTGCGAGTACTCCTCGGTGGCTCCGACGACGACACGGTCGGCGCGGTGCTGCGCGAGCAGCCGACGGCCGTGTTCGAGGGCCATGAGGCCCGACACCCGTCCGGCCGCGAGGGTGCTGTTCGGGCCGCGGAGGCCGTGGAAGATGGCGCTGGCCGAAGTGGCCCTGTTCATCGCCATGTTCGGGATGGCCACGGGCGGTACGTCCTGGGGGCGCCGCCCTTCGAAGGAGGCACGGGTCACGTCCGCGTACCCCTGTGCGCTGCCGGTGGTGGTACCGAGCACGATCCCGGTGGTGAGACCGCTGTCGTCGACGATGTCGGGCGCGTGCCGCAACAGCTCCCGCACCGCGGTGATCGCCAGGCCGGTGACACGGTCGAGCCCCCTGGTGCCGGCCTTCCCCAGTACCTCCCGGACCTCGAAGTCCGGTACGAGATGGGCGAGCGGGTCGGCGACGACCCCCCAGATGTCGGTGTCGGGGCGCCGGGCGGTCGTACGGCCGGCCGACAGTCCCCGTTCGAAGGGCTCGCGTCCCACCCCGAACGGCGACACGACCGACCAGGCGGTGATCACGGGGCGCTGCGGCCGGCCCGCCCCGGTGCTCAGCACGGCTTCTCCTTTTGCGCCATCTGCTCCTGCTCGGGGTTCCGCTCCCTCGGCGGGGTCCGCCTGCCGTCGGGGCTGCCGAGGACGAGGACGGCATTGTTGCCGCCGAAGGCGAGGGCACTGTTCTGGACGATCCGCACGTCTGCTTCGACGGATCGGTTGGGCGTGCAGTCGACGGCGCATTCCGGGTCGGTGTCCCGGTGGTTGGCCGTGGGGGGCACGAAGCCGTGGTGGATGGCGAGGGCAGCTGCCACTGCGCCGAGGGCGCTAGCTGCGCCCATGGTGTGTCCGATCATGGACTTGACGGCGGTGGCGCGGGGCAGCTGCGCGCCGAAGACGTCGTGCATGGCCTGCACTTCGGTGATGTCGTTCGTCTGGGTGCCGGTGCCGTGCGCGGAGACGAGGTCGACGTCTTCGGGGCTGATTCCGGCGTCGTCCAGTGCCAGGCGCATGCAGCGGGCCACGCTGTCCCGTTCGGGGGCGACGGGGTGGTGGGCGTCGCAGTTCAGTCCGTAGCCCATCACTTCGGCGTACACGCGGGCGCCTCGGGCCTGTGCGGAGTCGGCGTCCTCCAGCAGGAGCATGCCGGCTCCCTCGCCGAGCAGGAGGCCGTCGCGGCCGGCGTCGAAGGGCCGGCACTCCTCTTCGGCGACGAGGCCGAGCCGGGTGAACCCGGCGAGCGTCTTGCGGCACAGCACGTCCGATCCGCCCACGAGGGCGTAGTCGGCTTCGCCGGACCGTACGGCGTCGAGTCCGGCGCCGATGGCGTAGTTCCCCGCGGCGCAGGCGGTGGCGATCGAGACGGCTTCGACGTTGCGGAGGCCGAGCTCGCGTGCGAGGTGCACCGACAGCTGTGATGCGGGTACGCGGCGGGCCAGGACGGTCGGCATGTCTTCGAGGCCCCCGGGAAGTACGGCCTCGACGATGCCGTCCAGGTCCGGTACGCCGCCGTCCGTGGTGCCGACGGCGATGAACCCGCGCCGTCGCTTGTGCAACTCCGATGCGGTCAGTCCGGCGTCCGACAGAGCCATGCGGGTCGCCGCGATGGCAAATCCTGCGGCGGGTCCCACGTCCTCCAGGGGAAGGTTGTGAATCCAGTCCGCGGGTTCGAAGCCCGCCACCTGGTGTCCCCGCCGCTGCGGGAAGTCCCGGGTGTCGAAGCGGGTGATGTCGGTGGTGCCCGGGCGTCCGGCCCGTAGCGCGTCGGTGAACGGCCCGACGCCGTTGCCGATGCTCGAAAGAACGCCCATTCCGGTGATGACCACTCGCCGGTGCCGGCCGTTCGTTGTGTCCCCCGTGCTCGTCATCTACCTTGCCTTGGCCGTTTCTAGGATCTCCAGCACCGTCTTCAGGTCGACCATGCGCTTCAGGTCTTCCCGCGCGATTTCGATGTCGAGCGCCACCTCGATTTGGCTCTGGATTTCCACGGCGTTCATGGAGTCCGCACCGTAGTCTTCGCGGAACCGTCCGGAGGGGGTCAGCTCTTCCTCCTCCAGTTCGAGCACATCGCAGATGATTTCGCGGACTTTTACCTCGCGCTCGGCAGGGAGCACCGTTGCTCCTTTCCCTCGGGGCCTTGACGGCACAGAGAATGCATTCTTGTTCGGGCAGGGTCTGTCGGTCCAGCGAAGTATTTCTGATGTCGCCTATGTCACTTGGCGAGGAGCGAGCGTTCGTATGCGTCGCTGTGCAGACCGTACCGATAGGTCTCCACTCTGAGGAGTTCCTCCAGTCGGACATTGCCCAGAGCGACGTCGGAGCCGAAGTGGTCGAGCAGTGCGAATTGACTCGGCTTGGTGGGTGCCTCGAATATGAGCCGGTCCAGTCCGAATTCATCGGCAAGCGTGTCGGCGAGTCCGCGGCTCAGCCGGCCCTGCGCATCGAAGAGCCCCACGTCCGCGGCGTTCTCGCGGCCTTCGACGACGAGGTGGGTGGCACCCTCGTTGAGCCATCGGCCGCCCTCCGCGACGAGTCGTTTCGTCGTTTCCTCGTCGAACGCCCCGTCGTGCTTTCCGCCGATCTCATAGGTGACGGTGAGGCCGCGGGCCGTAGCGGCTTCCAGTACGCGTCCCGGATGGGGGTCGGACCGGGTGAATCCCTGACCCGCCTCGATCCCCGTGACGTTCAGCCGCCTGCACAGGTCGAGGTACTCCTCCAGGCGGCCGAGGTCGGCAGCTATCTCGAACATGCCTCCGCCGACCGTCACCGGCAGCCCGTGGTCCCGGGCGGCCCGGATCTTCTGCTGCAGGCTGCTGTCCTCGATGAGCAGCCATGTCGCCATGGACAGCTTGAGCCCCGCCATCAGGGAGTGGCTCTGGCCGATGTGGGAGACCACCGTCGCGACGTCGTAGCCGGGGTCGAAGGGGTAGGTTCGGGGCATCCGGCGAACGACGCCGAGTGATGCGAGGAAAGCCCGTTGCGGGGGTTCCGCACCGTTCGCTTCGGACACGATTGCTCTTTCTTTCACTGAAAGGGGTTACCTTTCCAGTCGAGTGCCCACGCCGCTCTCGACGGCCCGTCTGTAGACGGCGGCCGAGCAGGCGATGTCTCCGACGGCCTGTCCGATGGGGTTGAAGAAGATGGTCTCCTCGGGCTTCTCCCGGCCCGGACGTGCGCCGGTGACGAGCTGCGAGAGCTCCGCATGGCAGCGTTCGGGACCGAAAGTGCCCTGCTGCGCCATGGTGTGGAGAAGTTTCCCGGGGCGCATGACCTGCTCGTAGCAGTCGACGACGACCTTGTCGCTGGCGAGGACGACGTCCGGCATGGGGTCGGCGAGCGAAACGTTCAGGAACAGGGAACCGCGCGGCACCCATGCGGCGGGGATCCACGGCGCGGGGGCGGTGGTGACCACGAGGATGACGTCCGCGCCGCGCAGGCATCCGGCGGCGTCCTCGTGGACGGTGACCGTCAGCCCGTGCTCCTCGCGGGCCCAGTGCGCGAAGGACTCCGCCTGCCGGGGGGAGACGTCGTGGACGTCCACCGCCTCGGGCCCGTCCCAGGTTTCGCACAGAAGGGACAGGTGCGTTCTGGCGAGGAGACCGGTTCCCAGGATGGCGAGGCGCCTGCCCTCGGGCGCCAGGTACCGGCAGGCCACGGCGGAGACCGCGGCGGTCCGCCAGGCGCTCACGACCGATCCGTCCATGATCGCGACGGGATAGGCACTGTCCGCGTCGTTGAGGACGATCACCGCGGAGGCCCGTGGTACGCCTCGGGCTTCCTGGTTGTCGTGGGCGCTGCCGATCCATTTGATGCCGGAGAGGTGGACCTCACCGCCCACGTAGGCGGGCATGGCGATGATGCGGTCCGTCGGGTGCGGGCGGTCGGGCCGGCGCAGGTAGGGCTTGAGCGGTTGCACCACGTCGCCGGCGGCCTGGGCGCGCAGTGCGGCCTCCACGGCTTCCACGAAGAGGGTGCGTTCGGAGCCGACGGCGCGTTCGACGTCGGCGGCCGACAGGTAGAGCAGCCCATCGCGTGCGATGGGGTCCAACGCGTTCAAGATTCCCCCTGTGTCCCGTTCACTGCCGACCTGGTTGCCCAACCGTCGGCAGCTGACCGGTGCGTGAATGCCTCGCGCTGTTTCCTGCCATCCGGTGGATGGCTCGGTTCACTTCGCCTGCGAATTCCTGCTCATGCTCCAACAGGTAGAAGTGGCCGCCCGGGAACGTGTGACTTGCGAAGGTCCCCGTCGTGGCGTCTTTCCACTCGGCCACCCTATTCCAGGGAACTCCCGCATCGTCAACACCGGCCAATGCGGTAATGGGTGTGGAGATCCTGCGAAGAGGTTGCGGCGAATAATCCCGGACGAGACGGAAATCCGCACGGACGGAGGGCAGCACCAGATCTCGGAGTCCGGGCTGGAGCATCGGATCGGTGTAAGCGCCTCCAGCCCTGCGGAGTTCGGCGATCAGCTCGTCGTCGCTCTCTCCGGGCCATTCGCGTTCCGGAGGCAGGTGGGGCGGAATCTGGGCGGACACGATGAGTCCGGCCGGCCGGCGGCCCCATGACATCTCAAGAAGTCGCGCCACTTCGAACGCGACCCAGGCGCCCATGCTGTGCCCGAAGAGAACGAGGGGGGAATCATCGTCGAGGTGGGGTTGCAGAGCCTGGACCACCCGGGGTGCCAGGTCGTCCATGGTCGACACGCACGGCTCGGATATCCGGTCCTGACGGCCCGGGTACTGGACGGACAGCAGATCGGTTCCGTCGGGGAGCCACGAGGCCCAGGAATTGTGGAAGGAGGCGGTGCCGCCGGCGTGCGGCAGGCAGAGGAGGCGCAAACGTGCGTCACGACATCGCCGGTTGCGCCGGATCCACGACGCTCCGGTGGAGGGAGGGTCAGAGGGCATGCCCGCCTCCACACCCGTCCGCACCTCCGGACGAAGCGGGGCCTAATGCCGCGCAACGCGACACGCCAGTACCCACACAGCGACGAACCATGCCATTCACCCCCGTGTGAGTCAGCACATGTGATGTTGCAGCTGTGAACAGGCCAAGATCATAGGTGAGTTGGGGGCCGAAGGCAACGAAGATCGGCCTGTTAACGCCTGGTGACACGGCGTGTTTGCCGCGTGACACCGACGCCTGACGGCCGGCGTTTCCGCGCCTGCGGAACCGTCGGCCGACCAAGGCTCACCCCGGCGTTCCCGAGCCGTCAGGCACTCCTCCCCGACCCCGCCTGCCGGACGTGCTCAAGCACGCGCACAGCGTCTTCGAGGGGGCTCTCCCGCCTCAGCTTCTCGGCCAGTCGCTCGGCGTTCCGCGCGATGCCGGGGTCGGTCGTCGCCGTGACGATGCCCGAGCGCAGTGCCTCCGCCGTCAGCTCCCGGAACTTCACGGGCGGCGCCGAGACGCCGAGGCCGTGGACGTGGTCCGCCCACATCTGCTGTTCGTTGTGGAACGGACAGGCCATCTGCGGGAGTCCGGCCACCAGGGCGGCGTTGTAGGTTCCGGTGCCCCCGGCGTGCACGGCGGCTCGGACCCTGGGGAAGAGCCAGTCGTAGGGGACGTCCCTGACCACCATGATGTTCTCGGGCGGATCGACCACGCGTACGCCGCCCCAGCCCTCCACGACGACCGCCCGCTCCCCGGCCGCGCTCACCGCCTCGACGACCAGTCGGCCGGTCGCCTCGGGATCTCCGCCGAACATGCTGCCGAAACCCACCGAAATGGGGGCCCGGCCCCGCTCCAGGAAGCGCACCAGCTCGGCGGGCGGCCGCCAGTCCGGGCGGCGCGGCAGCGTCCAGAACCCGGTGGTGTGCACCCAATCCGGCCAGTCGGCGGCGGGCCTCAGGACGTGCGGGCTGAAGCCGTGCAGCACGGGTGTCGGGTTGCCGTGGACATCGTTCCGGAAGTCCGTGGAGCCGTCCCGGGGCGCAAGCCCGAGGACGTCCGTGCGCCACTGGTCCACCCAGTCCGACAGCGGTGGTTCGAGCGGCCTGTTGACGCGGGCGTGGTCCGCCAGGTTCGTCGCCGTCGGCCGCAGGCCGGGGCCCGGCGAGTACTCCCCGGAGACGACGTGGTGCGGGTAGAGAGAGGCGAGGACGTGCGGCACGCGGAGCCGCTCGGCGATCTGGTGCGTCACCTGCCGGGAGGACGGCGAATAGACGATGAGGTCGGCCCCGGCCGAAGCCGCGTCCCACATTTCCCGCATCATCAGCGGGAAGACCCGCGGGAAGAGCGCGATCGTGGCCTCCCGCAGCCGGCGCTGCACCTGCGGGTCGTCGTTGTTCAGGTACAACCCGCGGACCTCGGGGGTTGACTGGAGCCGGACCAGTTCGTCGTTGAGCGGCGCGAACGGAACATCGAATTCCGCGACGAAGTCCCCGTAGAGACGCGGTCCGACGAGCGTGGCGTCGTGTCCTGCTCTGTTGAGCGCGTGCGCCAGGGCCAGGTAGGGCTGTACGTCGCCACGGCTTCCGTCCGTCACGTAGACCAGAGCCTTCAATTCCGTTCCTTCCTGGGGCCGGACCGGGCGCCGCGTTCGGCACGAAACACTGCCGGGGAACATCGACGCGGCGCGCAACCGGCGGACGTGCGTGATGGGGGGAGTGGCGGGGGCGCCGCGCATCCGTGTGCCGCGGCTCGCCCCGCTGGGGACCGACCCGGCCTGCTGCGGGCGGGATCGTGCCGATCATACCGACAGCACCTTGCCGGACGACTGCCCCGCACCTCAACTGCGGCTCTTCACAGGTCCTTTGTCGCACTCCGGGCGAGCCCCGACACTGCCGGTCACCCAAGGCACCGACAGGCGGTTCCCGCTCCGGCTGTGTCCGTGATCACTTGCAAAATGCCTCGGCCGCAGGTCAAATCAAGGGGTTACGGTGCGATCGGCCACGGGGGCATCCGAGGGTGCAGGGCCACTCCCGCCGCGGGCATCGCCGTGTTCCGGCACTCGTTCCCCTGCATGCTCCCCCCTGCCCGGCGCCCCGACCCGGAGCGGCTCCGAGCATGGATCTGACAACCCGTCGAAGTAGCAGAGGAAGCCAGGGAACAGGTGGATCAGAGCACAGGGCGGATGGGGGAGGCGTCGGCCCCGATACACCACGGCGAGGTGCTCCAGGGGTTGTTCCGTGACCGGGGCGGGACGCGGCGCGGCCTCGTCACCCTCCCCTGCCCCCTGTACTGCGTGCAGGCACGCTTCGCGTCGGGCGGCGGGGCGGACGTCACCGTGTTGCCCGGCTGGCGCACCAAGGCGCGCGCAGCCGCGCGCCTGACCCTGGCCGCCCACGGCCTGCCCGCGGGCGGACATCTGGAGATATCCAGCGACGTGCCGCTGGGGCGCGGGTTCGGATCGTCGACGAGTGACGTCCTCGCGGCGATCGGAGCCGTCCAGGACAGGTACGCGCTGCGTCTGACCCCGCAGGAGAAGGCCCGGCTCGCGGTACGTGCCGAGATCGCGTCCGACTCGTTGATGTTCGACTCGACGGCCGTGCTCTTCGCCCAACGGGAGGGCGAGGTCATCGAGGACTTCGGGCACCCCCTCCCGGCGGTGTTCGTCCTCGGCTTCGGATCCAGGCCGGCACAGGGGGGCCGCGGGGTCGAGACCCTGTCCCTGCCGCCCGCGCGCTACACCGATGACGACGTCCTGGAGTTCGCGGAGCTGCGCGCCATGCTCCGGGAGGCCGTACTCGCCAAGGATGTGGCCCTGCTCGGCAACGTGGCCACGGCCAGCACACGGCTCAACCAGCGCCACCTCCCGGTCCCGCAGCTGGACCGCATCCTCGAGATCGCCGAGGAAGCGCGGGCGGTGGGCCTCCAGATCTCGCACAGCGGGGATGTCGCGGGGCTGCTCTTCGACCGCGACGACCCCGCGCTCAGCGTGCGCTCCTCACGCGCCGAGGGGTTACTTCGCGACATCGGCATCGTCGAGTCATGGAAGTTCACGACGAACGGATGAATGAATTCATGACAATCCATCAGTCGGCCGTCTACCCGTCGGTGATCGAGGCCGTCGAACTACCGAAGATCATCCACATCGGCGGCAACCTCTACGCCGCCGCGTTCACCCTGATGAAGCTCCTGCCCGCCCGCCACATCATCGACAGGGCCATCGCCGCCGGAGACCTCACACCGGGCACCCCGGTCATCGAGACGTCCTCCGGCACCTTCGCCCTCGGACTCGCCCTGGTCTGCCGGCAGCGCGGCTTCCCGCTCACCATCGTCGGCGACCACTCCATCGACGACGACCTGCGCAACCGCCTGGAAATGCTCGGCGCCGAGGTCGAACTCGTCGAGGACCGCGGGCAGCCCGGCGGCATCCAGGGAGCCCGGCTGGCCCGGGTGGAGGAGCTGTGCCGGGCGAGGCCGGAAAGCTTCGTGCCGCAGCAGTACACCAACCCCGAGAACCCGGCCGCCTACGCCTCGGTGGGCCGGCTCGTGTCCCACACCCTGGGATCCGTCGACGCCCTCATCGGGCCCGTCGGCTCGGGAGGATCCACGTGCGGCATCGCCTCGACCCTGCGCGCGGACACACCGGCGCTGCGCCTGATCGGCGTCGACACCCACGGCTCCGTCATCTTCAAGGCACCGGAGGCCCCTCGGCTGCTACGGGGCCTGGGCAGCAGCATCGTCCCGGGGAACGTCGTGCACACCGCGTACGACGAGGTCCACTGGGTGGGCCCCGGCGAGGTCTTCCACGCCACCCGCGAGCTCTACCGCCGCCACGGCCTGTTCATGGGTCCGACCAGCGGCGCCGCCTTCCTCGTGGCCTCGTGGTGGGCGGAACGCAATCGCGACTCCACGGTGCTGGCGGTACTACCGGACGAGGGGTACCGCTACCAGTCCACCGTCTACAACGACGACTGGCTGCGCGGCCAGAACGCACTGCCCGCGCAGCCCGCCGACGGCCCCCGCCTCGTGGAGAGGCCGGGAGAGGGCGACGGGAGCTGGTCCAGACTCCTGTGGAACCGCCGCACGTACGACGACGTCGCCGGCGCCTCCATCGATCTCCAGACACAAGGGAGCCCCGCGTGACACAGCCCGTGCTACTGCTCGTCGAAAGCAACACGACGGGGACGGGACGCCAGTTCGCCCGGCAGGCGAGGGCCCTGGGCATCCAGCCCGTCCTGCTCTGCACGGACCCCGGACGCTACCCGTACGTGGCCGAGGACGACGTGCGCGCACTCGTCGTCGACACGGCGGACGAGGCCGCCGTCCTCACCGCCGCCCGACGCCTTCAGGAGCAGGCTCCGATAGCCGGGGTCACGTCCAGCTCCGAGTACTACGTGGCCACGGCCGCCGCCACTGCACGCGCCCTCGGGCTGCCCGGCCCGGACGCCGACGCCGTACGGGAATGCCGCGACAAGGCACGGCAACGACAGCGGCTGCACGAGGCGGACGTGGCCGTCCCGCGCCACGAGCGGGTGCGCAGCGCCGACGAGGCGGTGGCCGCCGCGCTCCGCATCGGGTACCCCGTCGTCCTGAAGCCCGTCCAGGGTTCCGGCAGCCTCGGAGTACGGCTGTGCGGGGACGCCGAGGAGGTGTCGGCCCATGCCGCGGCCCTGACGTCCGCCGCCGTGAACGAGCGCGGCGTGCCGGTACCCCGGGACGTCCTCGTCGAGGAGTACCTGCGCGGCGCCGAGTACTCCGTGGAGGTGTTCGGACACGCGGCCTTGGTCGTCGTCGCGAAGCACCTGGGCCCGCTGCCGGACTTCGTCGAACTGGGTCACGACGTTCCGGCCCCGATATCGGCAGACGCGGCGGCACGGCTGCGGGACCAGGCCGTGCACGCGGTGAAGGCCCTCGGACTCGGCTGGGGAGCCGCGCACGTCGAGCTGCGCATGGACGGCCACGACGTCCGCGTCGTCGAGGTCAATCCGCGGCTGGCCGGCGGCATGATCCCGGAGCTGGTCCGCCACGCGCTCGGCATCGATCTGGTGGCCTGCCAGGTCGGGGCCGCCGTCGGCGCTCCCGCCACCGACACCCCGCCGGCCACGGGCAGATCGGCCGCGATCCGCTTCCTCACCTCCGACCGACCGGGCTCCATCGCCGACCGCACCCGGACCGAGCGGGCCCTGGAGACGGCCCGTTCGGTGCCGCACACCGAGACCGCCGTGCTCTACCGCGCTCCCGGCGATCCGATCGAGCCCGCCCGCGACTTCCGAGGTCGGCTCGGACACGTCATCGCCTCCGCCGCCGGTGCGTCCCTCGCCGGGGCATCCGCCGACGAAGCACTGCGCGAGCTGGCCGGCGCGCTCGCCCCCGCTCCCGAGGAGGCACGCGGATGAGCTCCGAACGCACCACGGATGCAGCGGCCGCGGCGGCGCGCCCCGGCGTGGACACCGGAAGGCTGAGCACCGGGCTGAACGACGAGGCCCACGCGATCGTCTACGACCAGTACCTCTCCCCCCACGACGCGGACGACGGACTCGGCGAGGAGCTCCGCCTCATCAGCGAGGTCGACCGCGCCCACCTGGTGATGCTCAGCGAGCGCGGGATCGTCGAGCCGGCCCACGCGTCCGCCCTCCTGCGGGCCATCGACGACCTGCGCGGCTCCGACTTCGCGGCGGTACGGGCCAGGCCCATGCCCCGGGGCGTCTACCTCGCGTACGAGTCCCTGTTGACCGAGCGGCTCGGCGAGGGCATCGGCGGTGTGATGCACACCGGCCGCTCCCGGAACGACCTCAACGCGACGACGGCCCGGCTGCGCGCCCGTCGGCACTTCCTGCGCCTGGTGGAGGCGACCGAGGCGTTCGCGAGGACCCTTCTGGACAAGGCCGAGGAGTACGGGGCCGTCGTCATGCCCGCGTACACCCACGGACAGCCCGCGGTCCCCATCACCTACGGGCACTACCTGACCGGCGTCGGCTGTTCTGTGCTCCGCGCGCTCGAAGACCTGCTCCACGCCGGGCGGGAGCTCGACGTCAACCCCCTCGGTGCCGGAGCCGTGGGCGGCACGTCCGTGGCCATCGACCCGGAACGCACGAGCGTCCTGCTCGGGTTCGCGGGCCCGGCCCGCAATTCGGTCGATGCCGTTGCCTCCCGGGACTTCGCTCTCAGGCTGCTGGCCGCGGCCTCGGGGCTGGGCGTCACCGTCGCACGTGTCGCCCGGGACTTCTCGGCCTGGACCTCCGAAGAGGCCGGCCTCATCCACCTCGCCGACGACCTGGTGGGCTCCAGCTCGATGATGCCGCAGAAGCGGAACCCGTTCCTCCTGGAGCATGTCCAGGGCCGGGCGACCGCGAGCCTCGGCGCGTTCACGGCGGCCGCCTCCTCGATGGCCACGGCCTCCTACACGAATGCCATAGCTGTGGGAACGGAAGCCCTTCGGCACACATGGCCCGGGCTGAGGAACACCACGGACGCCGTGACCCTGCTGCGGCTCGTCGTGCACGGTGCCGAACCGGATGCGGAACGCATGCTGCGCCGCGCCGTCGAAGGCTTCACGCCGGCCACCTACCTGGCAGAACGACTGGTCGCCACGGGGATGCCGTTCCGCAGTGCACACCACCTGGTGGGCACGACGATAGTGCGCGCGCTGGACACCTCCCGGTCGCTCGCCGAGGCCGCCCAGGAGGTTCCGGAAATAGCCCGGCTGACGGCTCACGACGGCGGTCCGGAATCCCCCGGCGGGGTGGACGACTGGCTGCAACCGGAGGCCGTCGCGCAGGCCTGCGCATACGGCGGGGGGCCCGGCGGTGATTCGACGGCCCGCGCCGTGGCCGGACTCCGCGCCGATCTCGCGAAGGCCCGGGCCCGGTCCGAGAAGCGCCGGACACGGTGGGCCGTCGGGGCGGCCGAGCTCGACGAGGCGGTGAGAGGACTGGTGGCACCGCTTCCCGGCGCACCCACCCAGCCGTGAGGCGCCCGGTCCGCACCCGCTGTCCCCAGGGGAGCCCGCACGCCTCCGGGAACGACGACACACGTCACCAAAGTCAGCGTCGGGTCAGCATCGGTCCCGGCGAAAGGAGGATCTCCGCGCGGGATGCTGCCTCTCCGGGGCTGATCTCGGCTGGTCGGCATGCTTCACGAAAGTGCAGGTCAGCGCACCCGCCCCCGGGCCTTCAGGGGCACCGGCGGGAGTTGCGGAGCCGGGATCGGGGGGCCGTCGTAGCCCTTCACCTCGCCGTAGCGGGTGCCCGTCATCCAGTCCTCGCGGAACTCCTCGATGTCCGCCTGGCTGCGCCCGATCCAGTTCCAGAACATCACGATCTCCTCCTCGAACGGCTCGCCGCCCAGGAGCATCAGGCCGGCGTCCGAGGTTGCGCGCAGGGGGAGTTCCGTGCGGCCGCAGCCGAGGTAGAGCATCGAGCCCGGGGGGACCGGGACGCCGTCCACGTGGGTCTCCCCCGACATCGACAGCACCGCGTACTCGAAGTCCGGGTCGAGCGGGAGCCGGGTCTCCGTGCCCGCCGCGAGCGCCAGGTCCGCGCCGACGATCGGGCTGTACGCCGTGCCCGGTGAGGTGGCCGTGTCCAGGGTGCCCAGGATGACCGTCGCCGTCAGGCCCGGGGCGGTCACCTGCGGGAGCTCCGCGTGGTGCTGGAAATGGGGCTCCACATTGCGGTGCTCCTCCGGGAGGGCCACCCACAGCTGGGCCCCGTGCAGGATGCGGCCGTGCGAGCGCGGGCTCTCCTCCGAGTGGCTGATCCCGCGGCCGGAGGTCATCAGGCCGAGCTCGCGCGGGCGGATCGTCTCCAGGCTGCCCACGCTGTCCCGGTGCAGCACCTCGCCGTCGTGCAGCCAGCTCACGGTCTGGAGCCCGGAGTGGGGGTGCGGGGCGACCTGCATCCCGGGCTCGCCCGCGATGTCGTCCGGGCCGTAGTGGTCGACGAAGCACCAGGCGCCCACCATGCGGCGGCCCAGGTTCGGCAGGAGTCGGCGGACCTCGGTGGATTCCCCGAGCTTGACCGTGCGCGGGCTGAGGAGCTCGCGCACGGGGTCGGCCACGACGAAGCCGCGGCCGCCGCAGGCGGAGAGAGCGGGCTGGCGATCGAGATTGCTCATACCGCACAACTTAGTACCGCCACCGGCGCCGCGTTCGGTGGAATGTCCGGCCGCCGTCACGTGTTGGGGCATGCGGACGCACCACCTGAACGGCGGAAGGGATCCCGATGAACGCGCCGACGACGTACTTCGAGCACGGCACGGCGGCCGAGCGCTGGGAGCGCGCCCGGCTCTTCTTCGAGGCGAAGGAGTACACGACGGCCGCGAACATCCTGGAGGCGCTGGCCGCCGAGGCCCCCGAGCAGCTCGCGCCCCGGCTGCTGCTGGCCCGCGCCTACTACCACTCCGCCCGGCTCTCCCGCGCCGAGCACGAGCTCCGCGCCATCCTCGAGCGCTGGCCGGTGGAGGACTACGCGCAGCTGATGCTCGGCCGGACGCTGGAGCGCCAGGGCCGGGCCGGGGAAGCCCGCCCCCACCTGCGGATGGCCGCCGCGATGGCGGGCGAGTTCCCCGAGTAGTACCGCAGGTGGCGCGCGGCGCAGCGCGCGACCCGGCCCCGTGCGTGCGGGGCCGGGCCGCCGCCTCGGTTAGCCTGGGGTCACGATGAACCGTCTGACCACGCCTTACGGCTCCTACGAGCTCACCCGCTTCCCCGAAGACCCGCGCGACCAGCTCCGCGCCTGGGACGCCGCCGACGAGTACCTGCTGCGCCACCTCGACTCCGGTACGGGGGAACACGGCCCGGTGGACCTGGCCGGCGCCGGGCAGATCACCATCCTCGGGGACCGCTGGGGGGCGCTCACGACGGCGCTGGCCGCGTACCACCCCACGCAGATCACCGACTCCTACCTCGCCCGGTCCGGCACCGCCGCGAACCTGGACCGTGCCGGGATCGGCACCGCCAAGTCCACGGTGCGGCTGCTGACCACGCAGGACCCGCCGCCCGAGCGGATCGACGTGCTCCTCGTACGGGTGCCGAAGAGCCTGGCGCTGCTGGAGGACCAGCTGTACCGGCTGGCGCCGCACGTACACGCCGGCACGGTCGTCGTCGGCACGGGCATGGTCAAGGAGATCCACACCTCCACCCTGAAGCTCTTCGAGAAGATCCTCGGCCCGACCAGGACCTCGCTCGCCGAGAAGAAGGCCCGGCTGATCTTCTGCACGCCGAGCGCCACCTCGACGCGGGCCGTCGACCCGTGGCCGGTGACGTACACGCTGGACGAGGAGGCGGGCTCGGGCGCCGGCCTGACCGCCGTCAACCACGCCGGGATCTTCTGCGCCGACCGGCTCGACGTCGGCACCCGCTTCTTCCTCCAGAGCATCCCGAACAACACGAACGGCGCCCGGGTCGTGGACCTGGGCTGCGGCAACGGCATCGTCGGCACGGCGGTCGCGGTCGCGGACCCGCGCGCCGAGATCGTGTTCACCGACGAGTCGTACCAGGCCGTCGCCTCGGCGAAGGCCACGTTCCGCGCCAACGTCCGGCACGAGCGCGAGCGGGCCGACTTCCTCGTCGGTGACGGCGTGGCCATGCTGGACCCGGGCTCGGTCGACCTGGTGCTGTGCAACCCGCCGTTCCACTCCCACCAGGCGACGACGGACGCGACGGCGCTGCGCATGTTCGCGCAGTCGCGCAAGGTGCTGCGCCCGGGCGGTGAGCTGTGGGTGGTGGCCAACCGCCACATGGGCTACCACACCCACCTGCGCCGTCTCTTCGGCAACAGCGAAGTCGCCGCGAGCGAACCGAAGTTCGTGGTGCTGCGGGCGGTCAAGCAGGAGGAGCGGCCGCGCCCCGCGTGACCTGCCGGTACACCCGCCGGTAGCTCCCCCGGTTCGCCCTACACTCGGCCGCGTGAGCAGGCAGGTACGAGAAGAAGACAGTACGGACGGCGGCGCGGGCGGCGGTACGGGCGGCGGTGCGGACGGCGGTAGTGCGGACGGCGGCACCGGCGGCGCCGACGGCGGGCGCTACCGCCGTGAGGACCTGGCCCGCGCGGCCGGCGTCAAGGTGCGCAACCTGCGCTACTACCAGGAGCGCGGGCTGCTCCCGCCGCCGCGCCGCGAGGGCCGCATCGCCTGGTACTCGGCGGACCACCTGACCCGGCTGCGCCTGATCAGCGATCTCCTCGGGCGCGGGTACACCGTCAACGGGATCGCCGAGCTGCTGCACGCCTGGGAGGCGGGCGGCGGCCTGTCCCAACTCCTGGGCCTGGAGCGGGCGATGACCCGCGACTGGGTCCACGAGGAGCCGGTCACCATGACCCTGGCCGAACTGCGCGCACTGTTCGGCCCCGCGGGGACGGCCGAGGACACCCGGCGGGCGGCCGAGCTGGGGTACGTACGGATCGAGGGCGACCGGGTCACGCACCGGAGCCGGCGCCTGCTGGAGGCCACGCTCACGCTCGTGCGGCAGGGCGTGCCGCTCGCGGAGATCCTCGACGCGGGGGACTTCGTGCAGACGCAGGCGGCCGCGCTCGCCGACCGGTTCGTCGGACTGTTCCGGCGGCATGTGATCGGACCGGACGGGCTGGAGCGACTTTCAGCCACCCAACTGGATCACATCTCGGACGCGGTGGCGGCGCTGCGTCCGGTGGCCGGCGAGGTCGTGGCTTCGGAGTTCGCCCGGGCGATGGCCCGGCGGGTGGAGGCGGAGGTCGCCGAACTGCTCCGCAGGGACGGCTGAGGCCGCACAAAGCCGCGTAGAGCCGTGCAAAGCCGCGCAAGGCCGGATAAGGCCGCACCGGAAGCGGTGACCGACCGGTAGGAGTCGGCCGAAAGGGTACGGTCGAACAACCTTGCCAACCCCCATTGGCACTCTTACATTCAACTCGTCGGTAACAACGGTGCACAGCCGAAATAAGGGACGATCTCATGGCAGATTCCCCCAACTTATCGGATTCCTCCGCCCCGCCCGGCAGAGACGACGAGGGAGGCGGCCGCGTCCGCTGGCGCCGCTTCGCCGTCCTGACCGTCCCCGCCATCGCCGTGACCGCGGGCCTCGGCATCGCCCTCGCACAAGGCGCCCTCGCCGCCTCCTTCGCCGTGTCGGGCCAGCAGTTCAAGGTGTCGGCGACGAGCCTGGAGGGCGAGGGCTTCGCCCAGTACGGCAGCATCGACGTCAACGCCCGCGAGGAGCTCATCCCGGTGGCGGTCACCGCCATCAAGGAGGCCAAGCTCCACAGCCTCTGCCAGTCCGTCGTGACCACGCTCCCGGTCGTCGGCGACATCTCGCTCAACCTCACCGCGGGCAAGAAGGCGCCCGTCGAGGCGAGCAACCTGTTCGTCGACGCCACCCAGCTCTCCGGCGACGCCGTGTTCAGCAACATCGAGATCGGCCGCGACGCCTCCACCCTCGACAAGGGACCGGCGGAGGCCGTGGGCATGCAGGACCTGTTCGCCCAGCAGGCGGACACCGTCAGCATCACCGATCTGCAGCAGACGGCCTGGGCCACGAACGCGGGCACCTTCAAGCTCTCCGGGCTCAGCATGAACATCAGCAAGGGCAAGAAGGAATGCTTCTGAGCCTCCGGCGGCGGTGGCGGAAGTGGCGTCGGGGCAGGCCGTTCTGGGGAGGGCTCTTCGCCGTCCTCGCCGGGACGGAGATCTGCGCCCTGCCCCTCGCACCTCTGAAGGTGATGCTCCAGCAGGGCATCGCGGGCATCCCGTCCGTCCTGATGGGCATCGTCATGATCGTGCTCGGCCTCACCGCCTGGTTCTCGCCCGCACAGCGCGGCCTCGCCGGTGTCCTCACCACGCTCATCGCCACCGCCGCACTGGTCATGTCGAACCTCGGCGGGTTCCTGATCGGCACCCTGCTCGGGATCCTCGGCGGCGGGCTGATGTTCGCCTGGCAGCCGAACTCCGCCGCCCCGCGCCCCTCCCCCGGGACGCCGGACCCCGCACCACCGCATCCCCCCACCCCAACCGGCACCACCGCGCACCCCGATCCCCAAGGAGCACAGCCATGAGCCGCACGCGTACCGCGCTCGCCCTCGGGTTGGCCGCCGCCGGAGCGCTGTCGGTGGCCTCGGTCACCGCCACCGCCGCGCCCGCGCCGCTGGCCGGATCGACCACCGTCACCCCGGCCGGGCATTCGTTCAAGGCCGCCCTGAGCGGCAAGGCCACTCTCAAGGCCGGTTCGGTGACGGTGACCTGTACGGTCTCCGTCTCCACCGGCACGGTCCCGGCCGCCCCCGGGAACCAGAACCCCGCAGGTCCCGTCTCGTCGCCGATCACGCCGCCGACGTACACCTCGTGCACCTCCAGCATCCCGGGTGTGACCCCGACGGTCACCACCAGCGGATCCTGGTCGGTGTCGATGCAGAACGGCTCCCCCGTCACCGCCACCATGACCGTCCCCGTCGGCGGGCTCGTCGTGCACACGACCGGCCTGGCCACCTGTACGGTCACCGCCGCCCCCACCGCCCCGGCGAACGTCGCCGGGAGCTGGGTGAACGGCGCCCCGCCGAGCCTGACCTTCACCAACGCCTCCGTGCCGGTCACGGTCACCGGCGGGTTCGGCTGCCCGACCAGCGCGACCTCGTCCGTCTTCAACGCCGTGTACAAGGTCACCGACACGAGCGACCCGGCGCAGCAGATCACCGTCGGCCCCTGACGGGCGGCGGCGGCCCCCCTGCTCAAGGGCCGCAGCCGAGGAGGCCCGCCGGCCCCGGAGCGATCCGGGGCCGGCGGGCCTCCTCACGTGTACGGCCGGGCCTCAGCGGTGCGCCGGGAACTCCACCACCTGCTGGTACGTCGGCCGGTTCTGCCAGTTGATCTGCGGGTGGCTCAGCCCGCCCACCGGACGCTGCACGATCGAGTCCGCGCACCACTGGTTCCCGGCCGCGCAGGTCCCGTCGGCCGGGTACACGGCCGCCGGGGTGGCGGCGGCCGCCTGCTTGAGCGAGGCCGCAACGGCGTCACGGCACGCGGACAGCGAGCCGCCGCCGCAGTACGCCTTGGCCAGCGGACCGGCGACCGGGCGCCCGAGCACCGTGCGCAAGTCCTTGTCCGCGTAGCTCCACCAGCCGTACTGGAACGCCGACCCGGCGTGCGAACCGGTCGGCCCGTGACCCGCGTTGGGTGCCTCGTCGACGGTCAGGGAGGCCCGCAGGGCGTCGTAGAGCGGCGCCCCGAGCCCCGGTTTGAACTCGGCCTCGATCAGCAGCGGCCACCAGGCGTCCATGATCCGGATGGCATCGGCGTGCGCGTACGCCTTCGAGCCCTGAGCGGTCTCCTTGCGCTCGGTCCCCGCAGCCTGCCACGCCGCCAGCTTGTCGACGGCGGCGGCCACCGCAGGATCGGTGACCGGCCGGCTGCGCAGCACGGCGAGCAGCTCGGGCAGCAGGTTCTCGGCCCGCAGGTCGGTGACGGCCGCGTCCGCCATCGCCTGGGTGAGCTTGGCGCGGGTGACCCCGCCCGCGGCGACGAGGGGCTTCACGCGCTGGTCGAGGAGGTCGCCGCGGTGCACGGAGCCCATCCCGAAGCCGGCCGCGCCGTACTCCTTGGGCTGCTTGTTGTTCCAACTGATGTAGTAGTCCTGCCCGATGGACTGCGGGTGCTCGGCGGGCGGGGTGTACGCGGCGGTGTTGGCCGCCGGGTCGAAGCCCTGCCACTCGTACTGCTGCTTGGCCGCGATCGGCAGCGCGGCGTCGACCCCGGCCGCCCGGACCGGGTTCGACCCGCTGTTGTAGTACGCCGCTTCGCGCGCGTCCGCGTAGAACCAGTTGAAGGCGTAGCCGATGTGCTGGGCGGCCTGCTGGAACGTACGGGCGTCCGTCACGTACGCGGGGTCGTTCAGCATCTGGAAGCCGATGATCGAGTCGGCCTCGTGGCGGTACGTGGAGCGCAGAGCGGTGTAGGCCACGGGCTTGCCCAGGGCGGTGGCGCGGTGGGTGACGATGCCGTAGTTCGTCCGCCAGACCTGCATCCGGTACGAGCCGTTCGGCGTCGGGTCGGCCACCGAGGACTTCCAGGTGTTGGTGCGCTCCAGCTTCTCCATGGGGGTGCAGGTGCCGCGGTAGAGGTACGAGGCGCTCGCGGTGGTCGGGGTCCCGCCGTCCGGCTCGCACAGTTCGACGGCGAAGGTGTCGGTGATGTCCTGCCCGGCGGAGGTGGCGCTCCAGGCGTAGTCCTGGCCGCGGCCGAGCTGGACGTACATGCTCACCCCGGCGAAAGAGGCGCCGCGGGCGCTGATGCCGGGGCCCTGGAGCTCCTGGAGCATGAGGAGTTGGGGCGCGAGGTAGCCGGTCTGCGGGCCGAAGACGGCGACGGGGCGACCGCTCGCGGTCTTCGCCCCCGAGACGAGCAGGGCGTTCGACATGCTCTGCTTGACCGGCTTCGGCGGATTCGCGGCGGCCGCGGTGGCCGCCGCGCCCGTACGGTCGTAGACCAGCGGCTCGGCGGTGACCGAGCCGGGGTCCGGGAGCGCGGTGCCCTGCGGGTCCGCGGGCTTCTGCGCGTACGGGAAGCTCGTGCCGTCGTGGACGGTGAGCACGGCCTCGGGGTCGTCGCGCTCGCGGAAGGACTCCCAGACCCGGGTGCCCTCCTCCAGGCCGTACCTCTGCTGCGCGGAGAGCAGGGAGAGCGCGGCCTGCACCTCGCCGCCGCCACCGCCGCCGAACAGCCCGCCGACGACGGAGGCGAGGGCGATCAGGTCGGTGGTCTTGAACGGCTGGATCTCGCCGGCGTTGGTGATGGAGTCGATGTGGCCGGTGAGGACGTACTCGCCGGGGAAGTAGCGGCCGTTCTTGGACTGCACGCGGTAGGCGTTGATGCCGTCGACGTACGCCTGCGCGTCCTCCATCGCGAGGCGGCCGCGGTCGCCCTCCGTGGTGCGGATCCGGTCCACCTGGGCCTGGAGGTCGGCCTCGGTGTACGGGGCCTGCGGCCAGAACTGCTGCTCCAGCCCCTGGTTGGCGAGGGCGCCGCCGGCGAACGGGGTCAGGTCGCCGCGGCCGACGTGGCGGAAGAGGTCCATCTGCCAGAGCCGGTCCTGGGCGGCGGCGAAGCCCGCGCCGAAGGAAGTCCCGTAGCGGGTGGTTCCCTTGATGTGGGGGACGCCGGTCTTCTTGTCGCGGGTGATGGTGACGTCGGAGCGCGGGCTGGTGGTCGATTCGACCTGGTCGGCGGGGACCCCGAAGGACGCGTCGTTGAAGAAGTCGTTGACCTTGGCGTCGGTGAGCCCGGGGTATCCGGCCACCAGCGAGTCGTAACGGGCCAGTTGGTCGGATGCGTGGGCGGGCATCGTGCCGAACGCCTTGTGCAGGAGGATCTGGGCCAGGGTCGCGTTGCCGTTCTGGCCGGGCGGCAGGATGTCCGCGCACTGGCCGCCGCAGTAGTCGGCGACGGGGAGCGGCACGGGATCGGCGGGCGGCGCGGCGGCCGCGGTGGCGGCCGCGAGCGGGGAGAGCAGGGCGGCGCCGAGGGCGATCACCCCGGCGGCGACGGCAGTTCTCAGGCGGGCGGTGGGACGTCGCATACGTGCTCCTCCGTGGGGCAGGAAGCGGTCACGGGGGAGGGTACTGGCGCGGTCTACCGCTCAGTAAGATGAACGACCGTCACTTTTCCGGGGAGTTGCCGCGTCGCCGACAGCGCGTCGGGCATAAATCCGTTGCCGGACGCGCGGGGTGTCGGAGAGGCTCGCTGCCATGTCACAGAAAGAGCGCCACGTCTCCGACCTCTTCTCCGGCGGACGGCTCATCGCCATCCCGCGCAAGGCCGCCCGCCGCGAGCAGCTGCTCGCCCACCTCACCGAGACCCTCTTCGCACAGGGCCGGACGTACACCGAACCCGAGGTGAACGACGCGCTGCGCACCGTCCACGAGGACTGCTCGGCGCTGCGGCGCTACCTGATCACCTCGGGCCTGCTGACCCGCACCCGCGACGGCGGCAGCTACCGGCGGGCCGACGTCGTGGACCCGGCTATCCCCGGTACGCCTCCAGCAGCCTGAGCCAGATCTCGCTGATCGTCGGGAACGCCGGGACCGCGTGCCACAGCCGGTCGACCGGGACCTCCCCCGCGACCGCGATCGTGGCCGCGTGCAGCAGCTCGGCCACGCCCGGGCCGACGAAGGTGGCCCCGAGGAGCACCTCACGGTCCAGGTCGACGACCATCCGGGCCCTGCCCCGGTAGCCGTCGGCGTACAGGCCGGCGCCGGAGACCTTGCCGAGGTCGTAGTCCACGGCGCGGACCCGGTGGCCCGCCCGCTCGGCCTCCGCGAGGGTGAGCCCCACGGCCGCCGCCTCGGGGTCGGTGAACACCACCTGCGGCATGGCCCGCGTATCGGCGGTCGCCACGTGCGCGCCCCAGCGGCCGCTGTCGAGCGCGGGGCTGCCCGCCGCGCGGGCGGCGATGGCGGCCCCCGCGATCCTGGCCTGGTACTTGGCCTGGTGGGTCAGCAGCGCGCGGTGGTTGACGTCGCCGACGGCGTACAGCCAGTCGTGGCCCTGGGCGCGGCAGCTCTCGTCGACCGGGATCCAGTCGCCGGCCTTCAGGCCGACGGTCTCCAGCCCGATGTCCTCGGTGCGCGGCGTGCGGCCGGTCGCCATCAGCAGCTCGTCGCCCTCCAGGATCTCGCCGCCCTCCAGTACGACCTGGACGGGCCCGGTCGAGCCGTCCCGTACGACCGCCTCGACGGAGACGTCCGTACGGACCACCGCGCCGGCCTCGCGCAGCGCCTCGGCGACCAGTTCGCCGGCGAAGGACTCCATCCGCGGCAGCAGCCCGGAGCCGCGTACCAGGACCGTGACCTGGGAGCCGAGGGCCTGCCAGGCCGTGGCCATCTCGACGGCCACCACCGAGCCGCCCACGATCAGCAGCCGGCCCGGCACCTGCTGGGCGGAGGTGGCCTCGCGGCTGGTCCACGGCCGCGCCCCGGCGAGCCCGGGCACGTCCGGGATCACGGCGCGGGTGCCGGTGGCGACGACCACGGCGTGGCGGGCGGCCAGCACGTGGTGCTCGCCCTCGGGGCTGGTGACGGCGACCTTGCGGACCCCGTACAGGCGGCCGTGGCCCCGGTAGAGGTGGGCACCGGTCGACTCGATCCAGTCGGCCTGGCCGTCGTCCTTCCAGCTGGAGGTCCAGTAGTCGCGGTGGGCGAACACGGCCGCCGCGTCCAGCGGCCCCTCCACGGAGCCCGCGAGCCCGGGCAACCGGCGGGCGTCGGCCCTGGCCAGCGCGGGGCGCAGCAGCGCCTTGCTCGGGACGCAGGCCCAGTACGAGCATTCGCCGCCGATGAGTTCGGCCTCCACCAGGGCCGTGGTCAGCCCGGCGGCCCGGGTCCGGTCCACGATGTTCTCGCCGGCCGGTCCCCCGCCGAGCACCACGACGTCGTACTCCACCGCTTCCGACACAGTCACCATCCGTGGTTCCAGGGGCGCTTGTTCCCCGTCACCTTACGTGGGGACCGCGGGGCGGCGGGTCTGAGCTCAGGCCTCCGCCGTGCCGGGCTGGCCGTCCTGCTGCGACGCGGCGATCTTCGCGCGCACCTCGTCCATGTCCAGCGCCCGTGCCTGCCCGATCAGGTCCGTCAGCGCCGGCTCCGGCAGCGCGCCGGGCTGCGCGAAGATCGCCACCTGGTCCCGGACGATCATCAGCGTCGGGATCGAGGTGATCTGGAAGGCGGCGGCCAGCTCCTGCTGCGCCTCCGTGTCCACCTTGGCGAAGACCAGGTCCGGGTGGGCCTCCGAGGCCTTCTCGTAGACCGGGGCGAACTGCAGGCAGGGCCGGCACCAGCCCGCCCAGAAATCGATCAGCACGAACGGGTTCTCGCTGACCGTCTGGTCGAAGTTCTCCTTGGTGAGCTCGACAGTAGCCACGGTTCCAGACCTCCTGATTGCCTTGTATGCACCTTGAACGATCGGCTCGCCCCGTGCATTCCGCCGCGGCGCGCGGGCGGGCCGCCGCACGGCGTCGGCGGCCCGCCCGTACGTGCCGTCTCAGAAAGGGTGCCCCGCCGGAGCCGAGCGGACCGTCGTCCAGCGCAGCTCCGTGAAGGCGTCCAGGTTCGCCTCGCCGCCGAACCGGGCCCCGGTGCCCGAGGCGCCGACCCCGCCGAACGGGGCCACGGCCTCGTCGTTCACCGTCTGGTCGTTGACGTGCGCGATCCCGGTCGGGATCCGCCCGGCCAGCTCCATCCCGCGCGCCGCGTCGCGGGTCACGATCCCGAGGGAGAGGCCGTACGGGCCGGCCGAAGCCAGGGCCACCGCCTCCTCCTCCGTCACGAAGGACCGTACGGGCGCCACCGGGCCGAAGACCTCCTCCGCGTAGGCGGGGGTGTCGTCGGTGACCCCCGCCAGCACGGTCGGCCGGTAGAAGAGCCCCTCGTACGTGCCGCCGGCGACGAGCTTGGCGCCCCGCTCCGTGCTCGCCTCGACCAGGGCGTGGACCCGCTCCAGCTGGCCGCGGTCGATCAGCGGCCCCAGGTGCACCCGCTCGCGGTACGGGTCCCCCACCGCCAGCGCCTCGGCCCGCGCGGCGAGCCGCTCGACGTACTCGTCGTACAGCGAGGCGTGGACGAGGTGCCGGCCGGCCGTCATGCAGATCTGGCCCTGGTGGAAGAAGGAGCCCCAGGAGGCCTGCGCGACGGCGGCCTCGACATCGGCGTCCTGGAGCACGACGAGGGCCGAGTTCCCGCCCAACTCCAGGTGCGCCCGCTTCAGGTGGCGGCCCGCCAGCTCACCGACGAGCCGCCCGGCGGCCGTGGACCCGGTGAACGACACCACCCGGACCAGCGGATCGGCGACCACCGCCGCCCCGGTCTCCGCTCCCCCGGGCAGCACGTGCAGCAGTCCGTCCGGCAGCCCGGCGGCCGCGAAGACGGCGGCGAGCGCGAGGCCGCCGCACACGGCGGTCCGCAGGTCCGGCTTGAGCAGCACGGCGTTGCCGAGGGCGAGGGCCGGGGCGACCGAGCGGATCGCCAGGATCAGCGGCGCGTTGAACGGGGCCACCACGCCCACCACCCCGGCCGGGACCCGGCGGGTGAAGGACAGCCGCGGCGCCTCGCTCGGCAGCACCTGCCCGGCCGGGCGGGAGGCCAGCGCGGCGGCCTCGTAGCACTCCTGGGCGGCGACGTGCAGCTCGAAGTCGGCCTTGCCGGGTATGGAGCCGGACTCGCGCACCAGCCAGTCCCGCAGCTCGTCGGCGTGGGCGGTGAACAGGTCTCCGGCGCGGCGCAGGACGGCGGCCCGCTCCATGTGGGAGGCCCGCGCCCAGTCCTCCTGGGCAGCCCTGGCCCGCAGGGCGGACTCGGCGACATCGGCGGTCGCGGCCAGGGCGAAGGTGGCCAGGGTGCGGCCGGTGGCGGGTTCGACGACCGGGGCGGCGCCCCCGGTGAGGGTCGGTCCGTCCTGCCAGAGCGTCGGATCGAGGAGCGGCATGGCGCGGGGCCTCCGGTGGGGATGGGCGGGGCGGGGGGCGGCAGCACGCGCCATCGTGCCAGACCGGAGGCACCACATCTGTTCAGTTATTGGGCAGTTGACGGGCCGCCGTGACCGGAAACGATCGACGGCCCGGCGGCGTGGGTGCGTTCAGCGCTCCAGGACGAGCGCGATGCCCTGCCCGACACCGATGCACAGCGTCGCCATGCCCGTACCCGAGCCGGCCGCGGCCAGCTGGTGCGCCACCGAACCGGCCAGCCGGGCCCCGGAGGCGCCGAGCGGGTGCCCGATCGCGATGGCACCGCCGCGCGGGTTCAGCACCGCCGGGTCCAGCTCCGGCCAGGCCGCGAGGCAGCCCAACGCCTGCGCCGCGAAGGCCTCGTTGAGTTCGAGCGTGGTCAGATCGGCCAGGCTCCGGCCCGCCTTGGCGAGCGCGCGCTGCACGGCGTCGACCGGGCCCAGGCCGAAGAGCTGCGGCTCGATGCCCGTGACCGCGGAGGCGCTGATCCGGGCCAGCGGCTCCCGGCCGGTGGCCGCCAGCCCCTCCTCGTCGGTCAGCAGCAGCGCCGCGGCGCCGTCGTTGAGCGGGGAGGCGTTCGCGGCCGTGACCGTACCCGTGCCGTCCGTCCGGAAGGCGGGCTTCAGCCGGCCCAGTGCCTCGGGCGTGGAGCCCTCCCGGATGCATTCGTCGCGTACGAGGTCCACTCCGGGGTACGCGACGACCTCGTCGGCGTACTGCCCGGCGGCCCAGGCGGCCGCCGCCTTGCGGTGGCTCTCCAGGGCGAAGAGGTCCTGGGCCTCGCGGGTGATGCCGTGCTTCTCCGCGATGAGTTCGGCGCCCTCGCCGAGCGAGCCCGTCCACTCCGCGGGCATGCGCGGGTTGGTCATCCGCCAGCCGAGGGTGGTGGACCACATCTGCTGGTGGCCGGCCGGGAAGGGGCGCTCCGGCTTCTGCACCACCCAGGGGGCGCGGCTCATCGACTCCACGCCGCCCGCGATGGCGACGGAGGCGTCGCCGAGCGCGATGGCCCGGGCGGCCTGGATCACCGCTTCGAGGCCCGAACCGCAGAGCCGGTTGACGGTGACCCCGGGCACGGACACCGGGAGCCCGGCGAGCAGGACGGCCATCCGGGCCACGTCCCGGTTGTCCTCGCCCGCGCCGTTGGCATCGCCGAAGACCACGTCGTCGATGCGGGCCGGGTCGAGGTCGGGCGTACGGTCCACCAGCGCGCGCACGACGTGCGCAGCGAGGTCGTCGGGGCGGACCCCGGCGTAGGCTCCGCCGAACTTGCCGATCGGGGTGCGGACGGCGTCGACCACGTAGACGTCGCGGACGCTGCGTCCGTCGCGGGCGGTGCGGATGCTCATCGGGGCTCTCCTGGGCGGATCCGTACGGGCGGCGCCGGGGCGGTGCCGGGGTCGGCACCCGGTGCGGCGCCGGGCGCGCCCGGTGGGGCGCGCCCGCAGTCTCCGTCCGCAGGTCACCGGCTGTCAACGGCCCTCCGCCGGCCAACGACCGACCGTCCCGAGCCGGGCGGCGTCACGGGCCGGGCGTCAGGTCGACTCCCGTCGGATGGCCACGGCGGAGATCAGGTCGTGCCGCTGCGTGATCTCGCCCGGCTCCCGCACCGCCCGGTCCACGAGCGCGGCCAGGTGGTCCCCGGTCGGCAGCTCGATCTGCACCGTGCTCAGCCGGGGCCGCAGCAGCCTGCCGATGAGCAGGTCGTCGGCGCCGATGACCGCGACATCTTCGGGGACCCGCAGCCCCTCGTCCAGCAGGGCGCGCATCAGCAGCATCGCGTACTCGTCGTTGTACGCGAACACCGCGTCCAGGCCGAGCGAACGCCAGCGGGCGGCGAGGGCGGCGGCCGACTCCTCCGAGTAGGCCATCGCCAGCGGCTCGACCTCGGCGCCCGCGACCGAGCGGGCGCCCTCCAGGCGGGGAGCGGAGAAGAGCTCCATCCCCTCCTCCTCCGGGACGACCACGCCGATCCGCCGGTGGCCCCGCTCGACGAGGTGTTCGGCGGCCCGGGCGCCCACCTCGCGCTGGTCCATGACCAGGGCGTGGGCCCCGGGAACGCCGACCGGGCCCATCGTTATCACCGCGCGGGCTCCGGCCCGTTTCAGCGTGGCCACGTTGTGCGCGGAGAGGGTGATCTCGCCGAGCGAGATCACCGCGACCGGGCGCAGCTCGGCCCAGGCGCGGGCGGCCTCGTCGCCGCTGAGGCCGAGGCTGCCGTACTGGACCACGGTGTAGTCGAGGCGGCGCAGCGACCACTGGAGCTCGTTGAGGAAGGCGCTGTAGAGCGGTCCGATCGGCACGTGCGAGGTGGGCAGCAGCACGATGCGGGTATGGCCGGCGCGCAGGCTGCGGGCAGCGGCGTGCGGCACGTACCCGAGCTCCTCGGCGGCCCGGCGGACCTTGCGGCGGGTCGGTTCGCTGATGCGTACGGCTTCCGCGTTGTTGAGGACGTAGCTGACGGTCGCGCGCGACACGCCGGCGAGACGGGCCACGTCGGCGCTGGTCGGCACGGGGGCCGACTGCGGCGGTTTCGATGACTGTGACATTGCCGTGGCATCTTTCCAGACCGATCGTGCCCGGGGGCTAGCGGATGGCCGGAAACGAATGCTACACAGTGGTTACACGATTCATTGACACGTGTAACCCGGGTGTCACATCCCGTTCCCCGGGGCGCTCCCGCACGCGTCCGAGCGTGTCCCGCCGTGCCGCCGCCCTGTCGTGTTCCGTCGCACCCCCGCCGCCGCGACAGGGCGGCGCGCACCTCCCCGTACCTCTCCCCGCACTCCTTCCCCGCACCTCCCGGCACCCCCTCCCGTACCCGCCACCTCAAGCTCCACCCCACCCTCGTCCGCACGAAGAACCCGCCCAGGAGGGCACCGTGGCCCTTTCCTCCTCCGGCACCGGCACCACCGGAGCCACCCCCGACGACGCGTCCGCCGCACCCGCCGCCAGCGGCGACACCGGCTCCCCGCGCGCTATCGGACGCGGCCTGTTCCCGTTGCTGCTCGTCGGCAACAGCGCGATGTACACGCTCTACGTCGGCGTCGCCGGCGTCCTGCTCGCCCTCCACGTCGAGGACGTCGACCCGGCGAACAAGGTCTCCAACTTCGGCCTGATCGCGGGGGTCTCGGCGATCTTCGCCACGATCTTCAACCCGGTCGCCGGCGCCCTGTCCGACCGCAGCGGGCGGCGCAATCCCTGGATCCTGGGCGGCGGTATCGCCGCCGTACCGGCGATGTTCCTGCTCGGCGCCGCCGACACGATCCTGCTGATCACGATCGCCTGGTGCCTCGGCCAGGCCGTCATGAACGTCTACCAGGCCGCCCTCACCTCCGTCGTCCCCGACCGGGTCCCGACGTCCGCCCGCGGCAAGGCCTCTGCGGCCGTGGGGCTCGGCCTGCCCTTCGGCTCCACCCTCGGCGCGCTGATCGGCGCCGCGTTCTCGGAGGACTACCGCACCGGGTACCTCGTCTTCGGCGCGATCGTGGCGGGCGCCGCGGTCCTGTTCACCGCCTGCACCCGCGAGGAACGGCTCCCGGCGCGCGCCCCGCTGCCGGTCAAGGAGCAGCTCGCCGCGTTCACCAGCGCCCTGCGCGACCACGACTTCCGCTGGGCCTTCATCGGGCGGGCGCTGCTCGTACTCGGGTACTTCGCGGTCAGCGGGTACCAGCTGTACATCCTCCAGGACCACACCGTGCTGCCCGACGGCATGAAGCCGGAGGCGGCGGTGGCGGTGCTGATGCCGCTGACGAGCATCGCGATGGTCGTCTCCACGGTCCTCGGCGGGTACCTCTCCGACCGGCTCGACCGCCGCAAGCTGTTCGTCGGCGCCTCCGCCCTGCTGTCGGCCGTCGCGCTCGTGATCCCGGCCGTGTCGGACAGCTGGACGGCCATGCTGGCCTTCGCCGCCGTCAACGGGCTCGCCTTCGGCTCGTACATGGCCGTGGACACCGCGCTCGTGACGATGGTGCTCCCGAAGGCGGAGGACGCGGCCCGCGACATGGGCGTGCTCAACATCGCGAACGCGGGGCCGCAGATCATCGCGCCGTTCATCGCCTCGGTGATCGTCTCGCTGAGCGGCGGCTACACCGCGCTGTTCATCGTCGCGGCGGTCCTGGCGGTGGCGGGCGCGCTGGCGGTGAAGCCGATCCGCAGCGTGCGGTGAGGGGCGGAGCGCGCTCCTGCTCGGCGTTCGGGCCCCGTGCCGCCTCCGAGTCCTGTTCCTCCGTCATCACCGCTGATTCCACCGTCACACTGCCGAGAAAGGCATCACCGTGCAGCTGCACACCCACACCTGGGGCGAGGGCGACCGCGTCGCGCTCCTGATCCACGGCATGATGGCCGACCACCGGACCTGGCGCCGGGTGGGTCCCGCCCTCGCCGAGCGCGGCTACCGGGTCATCGCCGTGGACCTGCGGGGCCACGGCGCCAGCGGGCGGGGCGCGTACGGCCCGGAGCTCTTCGCGCAGGACGTGGTCGAGACCCTGCCCACCGGCGCCGAACTCGCGATCGGCCACTCGCTGGGCGGGCTGACCCTCTCGCTGGCCGTGGACCGGCTGAAGCCGGAGCGGGCGGTGTTCTCCGACCCGGCCTGGCACCTCGCCGCCCCGGCCGAGGGGATGGGTCCGGAGCTGTTCGCGCAGTTCAAGTCCGCGCCCAGGGAGCAGATCCGGGCGATGAACCCGCGCTGGGAGGAGGCGGACATCGACGTGGAGCTGGAGACCCTGGCGGTCTGGGACGAGGCGACGGCGCTCGGCCTCGCCGCGCTGTTCGGCAGGGACCTGCTGCCGGCGGCGCCGGTGGTCCCCTCGCTCGTCCAGCTCGCCGACCCGAGCTTCCTCATCCCGCCGGAGCGGGCCGCGCTGCTGGAGGAGCGCGGTTTCGAGGTACGGTCCGTCGCCGGCGCCGGACACACCATCCACCGGGACGACTTCGACGGGTTCATGGCCTCGCTGGAGGGTTGGATCCAACCGCTCTAGCCACCCTCGGGCCGTCCCCGTTACCTTCGGTCCTACCGAGCGGTAACGGGGAGGTCCGATGTCGGTGACGTCGTCAGGTACGAAGTCTTCAGCTGTCTCGTCCGTCTCTTCTGTCCCTTCCGTCTCCGACGGTCTGGTGGACACGGCGCGGGCGCTCGCCGAAGGAGGTGTCTCGGCACGCCGGTTGACCGAGGAGGCGCTGGAGCGGATCGCCGCCGCGCAGCCCGTCCTCAACGCGTTCCGGATCGTACGCACCGAGGCCGCGCTCGCCGAGGCGGACGCGGCCGACCGGCGGCTGGCCGCCGGTGAGCGGCTCCCGCTGCTCGGCGTACCCATAGCCGTCAAGGACGACATGGACGTGGCCGGCGAGCCGACCGCGTTCGGCTGCGCCGGTCAGTTCCCGCCGAAGACCGCCGACAGCGAGGCCGTACGCAGGCTGCGCGCGGCCGGCGCGGTCGTCATCGGCAAGACCCAGACGCCGGAGCTGGGGCAGTGGCCGTTCACCGAGGGCCCGGCGTTCGGCGCGACCCGCAATCCGTGGAACCCGGCCCACACGCCCGGCGGTTCCTCCGGCGGCTCGGCGGCCGCCGTGGCCGCGGGGCTGGTCCCGGCGGCGCTCGGCTCCGACGGGGCGGGTTCCGTACGGATCCCCGCGGCCTGGACCCATCTGGTGGGCGTCAAACCGCAGCGCGGGCGCATCTCCACCTGGCCGGAGCCGGAGTCGTTCCACGGGCTGACCGTCAACGGCGTGCTGGCCCGCAGCGTCGGCGACGCGGCGCTCCTGCTCGACGCCGCGAGCGGCCCGCACGCCGGGGACCGGCACCGCCCGGCCCCCGTCTCGGCGATCGAGGCGACCCGGCGCGCGCCGCGCCGGCTGCGCATCGCCCTGTCGTTCGGGATGGCCTTCACGGCGACACCGAAGTCCCTTGATCCCGAGGTCCGTTCGGCGGTGGAACGGCTGGCGGGCCGGCTGGAGTCCCTGGGGCACGAGGTGGTCCCGGAGGACCCGCGCTACGGGCAGATCGGCCTGACCTTCGTCCCCCGCGCGACCGGGGGCGTACGGGACTGGGCGTCCCGGGTGCCGGATCCCGCGCTGCTGGACCCGCGCACGCACGAGGCGATGCGCACGGGCCGGATCCTGGGCGGCCTGCCGCTGCGGGTCTCCCGCCGGGCGGAGACCCTGCTGCGGCGGCGGGTCGGGGAGATCTTCGGCCGGTTCGACGTGGTCCTGACCCCGACGACGGCCGCTCCCCCGCTGCGGATCGGCGCCCTGGCGGGGCTCGGGGCGATGGCCACGGACCGGGCGATGATCGCGGCGTGCCCGTACGCCTGGACCTGGAACGTGCTGGGCTGGCCGGGGGTGAACGTCCCGGCGGGCTTCACCACCGAGGGCCTCCCCCTGGGGGCCCAGCTCCTGGGCCCGGCCGATTCGGAACCCCTCCTCCTCTCCCTGGCGGCCCAGGCGGAAGCGGCCGGAGCCTGGTCGGACGCCTGGCCGGACCAGTGGCAGGCAGGGAGGGTGAGCAGGGGCTGAGCCGGGTCTGAGCCGGGTCTGAGCCGGGGCTGCACGGGCTCTGCGCGGGATCGTCGCCCTCAGAGGTTCTGTCCGCCGGAGACCTCGATGTTCTGGGCGGTGATCCAGCGGCCTTCCTCGGAGACCAGGGTGGCGATCACCATGCCGATGTCGTCGGGTTCGCCGATCCGTCCGAGCGCGAAGGCACGCGCCATCTCCGGGATGATCTCCGGGTGCCGTTCGAAGGCGTTGTCGGCGAAACGGGTGCGGGTGGCACCGGGCGCGACGGAGTTGACGCGGATGCCCCGCGGACCGAACTCCTTGGCCATGTAGCGGGTCAGTACGGTCACCGCGCCCTTCAGCGACGCGTAGACGGAGTATCCGGGTGCCGTCACGTGCGGCAGTGCGGAGTTACTGGTGGTGTTGACGATCGCCCCGCCGTCGGCCATCAGCGGCAGCAGCGCCCGGGTGAGGAAGAACGGGCCCTTGAAGAGCCCGCGGGTGAGCCGGTCGAAGGACTCCTCGGTGGTGTCCTCGATCATCGACTCGCCCGCGAAGCCGGCGTTGTTGACGAGGTGGTCGAAGGTGTCGCGCTGCCAGGTGGTGCGCAGCGCGTCGGCCACGGCCTCGCGGAACGCGGGGAAGCCGGCCGTGTCGCTGATGTCCAGGGGCAGCGCCACGGCGGTGCCGCCCCGCTTCTCGATCTCGGCGACGGCCTCTTCGCCGCCCTGCCGGTTGGAGCCGTACGTGAGGATGACTCCGACGCCCCGTGCGGCGATCTGGAGGGCCGCGCTCCGTCCGATGCCGGAACTGGCGCCCGTGACCACGGCTACCTGCATGATGTGCCTCCCGCTCGTGCGGTGGAGTACGTGCGCTCCACCCGGAATGTGACACTTCCAGGCAACCAGCCGGCGTCGCGGCGCCGAAAGAAAGATCCTCCCGCGTCCTTGCCCATTCCTGCCGCGGTGGGACCGGAGGGCAGGGCCGGAGTCACGGCAGGGCTTCCGCACGGGCGCGTGCGGAGCGGCTCAGGTGGGCGGCGTCCTGGCTGGGCGACGCGCCGAACTGCCTGCGGTACTCGCGGCTGAACTGCGACGGGCTCTCGTAGCCGACGCGGACGCTGACACCGGTGACGTCACCGGAGCGCGTGGCCAGCATCAGCCGCGCTTCCTGGAGGCGGATCTGCTTCTGGAAGCGGATGGGGCTCATCGCCGTCACCGTCTGGAAGTTGCGGTGGAAGGCGGAGACGCTCATGCCGGTGAGCCGGGCCAGGTCCTCGACGCGGAACGGCTCGGCGTAGTGCTCCCGGATCCAGCGCACCGCCCGCGCGATGTGGCTGAGGCTGCTGTCGGCGAGACCGAGCTGGCGTACGATCTCGCCCTGCTCGCCCGTGATCAGCCGCCACAGGATCTCCCGTTTGACCAGCGGGGCGAGCACGGCCCGGTCGCGGGGCCGGTCCAGCAGGCGCAGCAGCCGGACCACCGCGTCGAGCAGCTCCGGCGGGGCGTCGCTGACCGCGATGGCCGGGTGCGGTCCGCCCGGTGCGCGCCCGGCGCCACCCGGGTCGGCCAGCAGCAGCTCGGCGACGGCGGACGGCTCCAGGGTCAGCCCGAAGCCGAGGGCGGGTTCCTCGGGGCTGGCCTCGGTGAAGTTGCCGGTGATCGGCAGGTCCACCGAGGCGACGAGGTACTGACCGGCCCCGTACTCGTACACCTGCTCGCCCAGCGCCAGCCGCTTGGTCCCCTGGGCGATGACGGCCAGCACCGTGCCGGACGCGGCCGGTGTGGGCGGGTGGGGGCTCTCGACCTTCGATACGCGGACCCCGTCGATGTCGGTGCTCCAGTCCGGCCGCGCGTGCCGGGCCAGCAGGTCACGGAGTTCGTCCAGTTGCATACGACGATTGCAGCACGCGCGCCGGCGTCGTCGCCTCCCAGCGCACCGGGCGTGCGGGCCCTCAGACTCTGCGGCCCGCCGCCGAGGCGAAGCCGAGCCAGGTGTGGCGGTTGCCCCACCAGCACCAGCCGACCTTCGGGGCCTCGCGCCGCTCGCGGCCGTCCCGCCCCGTGCCGTTGCTGATCCAGATCGCCGGGGTACGGGCGTCGAGGGTGCCGTTCGCCTTGCGCAGCCGGGAGCCGATGGTCATGAAGCAGCGGTTGCGTTCCAGGGCGGCCGGCTGCTGGAGCACCCAGTGGATGCCCTCGCCGAGCAGCAGCGGGGTGCGCTCCTCCTTCGTCAGGGCCGGGAGCGCCTCCTCCGGGCTCCAGTTGGCCATGTGGTCGCCGCGATCGAGGCCGGTGACGACGTAGAGCGGGGCGTCGGGCAGCTCGATGGCGTCGAGCGGGGCGAAGCCGTCGACGTCGGGCATGTCGGTGACGACGAAGCCGGGCTTGCCGTCGCGGCGGAGCAGGAGTGTGAGGGCGGAGGCGGGGACGCGGTCCGGATGCACGGCGAGCAGGGCGTCACCGCCGTGCCCGCCTCCCGCGTCCTGCGCGGAGGCGAAGGCGCGCAGCTCATCGGCGTCGATTCCCGCGAGCTCGTGCATCCCGAGCTCGATCAGGCGCTCGGCCTGGGCGGCGAGCGGCGGGAGAGAGGGTACGGCGGGGCCGGACGGGGTTTCGGGCACGGGCACGGCGCTCCTGCGGTTCGCGGGTCAGAGCAGCGGACCCCGGACCAACGAGGCGGCCCGCCGGAACGTTCCCGCCGCGAACCCGCACGCTCTCGTCGTCGCGTTCCCCGGCTCCGGACGGAGTGTGCGCGAAGCCGCCGAGCCGCGGACAAAGAGAAAGGCAAGGAGGTTACCCACTCCTTGCCACTCTCAACATATAGCGCACTGGGGGGCTTGCGGCAAGGCCCCCGTCGTGCCGCACAATCATCGGCCGAGGCCAGAACCTGCCGAAATCAGGGATTCGCGCAGTACACGTGCCTTTGTCAACGTACCTGGGGGTTTTCATGATGGACGTGATCGTGGTCGGCGGCGGACCGACCGGCCTGATGCTGGCCGGCGAGCTGCGGCTGCACGGTGTGCGGGTGCTCGTGCTGGAGAAGGAGGCGGAGCCGACCCGTCAGTCCCGCGCCCAAGGTCTGCACGTACGCAGCATCGAGGTGATGGACCAGCGCGGTCTGCTGGAGCGGTTCCTCCCGCTCGGCCGGCAGTTCACGGTGGGCGGCTTCTTCGCCGGCCTCGGTACCTCGTGGCCGGAGGGGATGGACACGGCGCACTCGTACGTCCTCCACATCCCGCAGGAGATCACCGAGCGGCTGCTGACCGAGCACGCCGTCGAGGCCGGCGTCGAGATCCGGCGCGGCTGCGAGCTGGTCGGGCTGAGCCAGGACGACGACGGGGTGACCGTCGAACTGGCCGACACCACGCGCCTGCGCGCCCGCTACGTCGTCGGCTGCGACGGCGGTCGCAGTACGGTGCGCAAGCTGCTCGGCGTCGGCTTCCCCGGCGAGCCCTCCAGGGTCGAGACGCTGCTGGGCGTGATGGAGCTGGCCGAACCGGCGGAGACGGTGGCCGCCGTGGTGGCCGAAGTCCGCACGACACAGCTGCGGTTCGGTGCCATGCCCATGGGGGACGGGGTCTACCGCGTCGTCGCGCCCGCCGAGGGCGTGGCCGAGGACCGCACCACCGCGCCGACCCTCGACGAGTTCAAGCAACAGCTGCACGCCTTCGCCGGCACCGACTTCGGCGCGCACTCGCCGCGCTGGCTCTCCCGCTTCGGCGACGCGACCCGACTGGCCGAGCGGTACCGGGTCGGCCGTGTCCTGCTGGCCGGCGACGCGGCGCACATCCACCCGCCGACCGGCGGGCAGGGACTCAACCTCGGCGTCCAGGACGCGTTCAACCTCGGCTGGAAACTGGCCGCAGAGGTCTGCGGCTGGGCACCGGAGGGCCTGCTGGACAGCTACCACACGGAACGGCACCCGGTGGCCGCCTCCGTACTGGACAACACGCGCGCGCAGATCCAGCTGATGTCCGCCGAGCCGGGGCCCCAGTCGGTGCGCCGGCTGCTGGCGGAACTGATGGACTTCGAGGAGGTGAACCGGTACCTCATCGAGAAGATCACCGCGATCTCCGTCCGCTACGACTTCGGCGAGGGAGACGAGGGCGAGGAGGGCGAGGAGGGCGGCCGGGTTCACCAGGGCCACGACCTGGTCGGCCGGCGGATGCGGGACGTGGCGCTGAAGCGCGGCCGCCTCTACGAGCTGACGCGCGGCGGCCGCGGCCTGCTGCTCGACCAGACCGGCCGGCTCTCGGTGGCGGGCTGGTCGGACCGGGTCGACCACGTCGTCGACGTCAGTGACGAACTGGACGTGCCGGCGGTACTGCTGCGGCCGGACGGCCATGTGGCGTGGGTCGGTGAGGACCAGCAGGAGCTGCTCGCCCACCTGCCCAAGTGGTTCGGCGCCGCGGCCGGCTGAGCACGCCGCCCTCCCCGCCGCTCTCCCCCGCAACTCTCCCCGCCGATCACCCCGTGATCACCCCGCGCGCTCCCCCGCCGGGGTGGTTCCCGGGGCCCAGTGGGCGCGGTGCGGCACGGCTCGCGGGGCGCGGGCGGGCTCCCGTACGAAGCTGTGCGCTGCTCCCTGCACCCCGCGAGGCCGGAGGTTCGTACGCCCATGACCCACGCACACCTGAGACCGGCACGGCGGCGGCGCCGCGGACCCGGCGGGACGACCGGGGTACTGGCCGCCGCGCTCGGCCTGGCACTCGTACTCGCGCTGCCCGGCTCCGCGCTGGCCGCGCCCGGCGATCTGGATCCGTCGTTCGGGCCGGACGGCCGGGTGGTCACCCCGTTCCCCGGGTACGCGGAAGGCCACGACATCGCGCGGCAGGCCGACGGCAAGCTGGTCGTGGTGGGCATGAGCGAGGGCGGCTTCGCGCTCGCCCGGTACAACGCCGACGGCGGCCTCGACTCCGGCTTCGCCGGGGACGGCACGGTGACCAGCGACTTCGGCGGCGGCGCCCATGCGGCCAACGCGGTGGCGATCCAGCCCTCGGACGGGAAGATCGTCGTGGCGGGCACCACCGAGGTCGTCGCGGAGGAGGGCGGCGGCTGCTGCTTCTTCTCGGTGGCCCGGTACAACACGGACGGCACTCTGGACGCGGGCTTCGGCGACGGCGGCCTGGTACGGGTCGAGGAGTTCGGCGGGTCCGCGGACGGCGCCGACGTGGCGGTACAGCCCGACGGCAAGATCATCGCCGCGGGCAAGGGCGGCGGCGGGGGCTTCGCGCTGGTCCGCCTCGACACCGGCGGACACCTGGACCCGAGCCTCGGCGGCGACGGCGCGGTCGTCGCCGGTTTCACGCCCGCCTCGCCCCAGGACGCCGGCGGCACCGCCCGCGGCATGGCCCTCCAGCCGGACGGCAAGATCGTCTCGGTCGGGTACGTGGGCAACACCGCCTTCGACATCGGCGTGGCCCGCTACCTGCCCAACGGCGCCCTCGACCCCACCTTCAGCGGTGACGGCATGGTGACCGCGGACTTCGGCGGCACCGAGTTCGGCAACGCCGTGGCGGTGCAGCCGGACGGCAAGATCGTCGCCGCGGGATCCGGCGGTGTCGGCGTCGCCCTGCTGCGCTACGAGGCGAACGGCAGCCCCGATGCCGCCTTCGGCACCGGCGGGCGCACCTCGGTCCACTTCCCCGGGGACGGCGGAGGCGCGAGCGCCCTGGCGCTCCAGCCGAACGGCAAGATCGTCATCGCGGGGCAGGCCGACGACCCGAACAGCCAGGAGGCCAACGACTTCGGCCTGGCCCGCTTCCACACCAACGGCGCGGTGGACACCGGCTTCGGCGGCGACGGCTTCGTGGTCACGGGCTTCCTGGACTGGGACGGCGCCCGCGGGGTGCTCGTACAGCCGGACGGCAAGATCGTGGCGGCCGGCTTCGGGGCGGGCTTCGCCTTCGCCCTCGCCCGCTACCAGGGCGGCGACGGCACGCCGCCGCCCCCGCCGCCGAACGCGGACCTGTCGGTGACGCAGAGCGGTACCGCCACCGTGAGCATCGGCGACCGCGCCTCGTACACGGTGACGGTCTCCAACTCCGCGGCCTCCAACGCGACCGCGACCGGTGTCACGCTGTCGCACACGCTCTCCGGAGCCGGCGCGGGCCTCACCTCGGCCGCCGCCTCGCAGGGCACCTGCACGACCACGGCGACCGGGGCCACCTGCGCCCTCGGCTCCCTGGCCCCGGGCGCGAGCGCCACGGTCACGGTGACGGGCGAGCCCCGGACCACCGGTACCGTCACGAGCACGGCCGTCGCGAGCGCCGCCCAGCAGGACCCGTCGACCTCCAACAACACGGCCACGACCACCACATCGGCGAACAACGCCCACGGCTGCACCGTCATCGGCACCACCGGCGCGGACACCCTGAACGGCGGCTACTTCACCGACGTGATCTGCGGCCTCGGCGGCAACGACACCGTCCGCGCGAGCTACGGGAACGACACCGTCTACGGCGGTTACGGCAACGACAACCTCGACGGCGGCTTCGGAGACGACACGCTGAACGGCGGCCCGGGCAACGACACCCTGCTGGGCGACTACGGCAACGACCGCCTGACCACCACCGACGGCGTCTCCGCCAACGACACCGCCAACGGCGGCCCCGGCACCGACACCTGCACCACCGACCCGGGCGACACCCGCACCAGCTGCCCCTGAGCACCCCCGAGTGCCGGCAGGAGGGTGTGCCGCTGACGCCCCGGGTATCGGTGAAAGCAGCTCAGGAAGGTGGTGCCTTATGCCCATACCGATGCCGATGTCGATGCCGATGCCGAGCGTTCTGGCGTTCTTCGCCCATCCCGACGACGAAGCCCTGTCCGCGGGTGGCGTCCTCGCCCGGCACGCCGCTGCGGGTGCCCGGACCGCGGTGGTGACCGCGACATGGACGGCGGGTACGCGGCGTGCCGGCGAACTCGCCGATGCGCTGGAGATCCTCGGTGCCGGTGCGCCCCGGCTGCTGGGCTACGCCGACGCCCGCGTCCCGTCCTCGGCCCCGGGCCGACCACCGTGGTGCGACGCACCTCTCGACGAGGCCGTGGGCGCCCTGGTCGCCCAGATCAGGGAGTTCCGGCCGCACGTCGTCATCACCCACGACGCGTACGGGGGGCTGACCGGGCATCCGGACCACGTTCACGCGCACAGGCTCGCGGTCCTGGCCGTCCACGCGGCCGGCTTCGGCAGGCTCCATCCCGAGGCCGGAGACCCCTGGCAGCCGACGGCCCTCTGGCTCGCCACCCACCCCGACTCGGCCGCCCACGACCTCGGCGGTTATCTCCTGCGACCCGGCAGGACCGTGGACAGCGCGTACTCCGTCCCGGACGGGATGGTCACGGCCGTCGACGTGAGCCCCTGGGTCGGGCAGAAGCTGGCTGCCATCGCCGCCCACCGCAGCGAGGCGGACCGGGGAGCCGCCCCCGGCCGCATCACCGCCCTCGCGCCCGCGCTCCAGAAGCGAGTCACGGGCACCGAGTGGTACGTCCGGCACCACCTCGCCCCCACGACGGGACCGGATCCGTCGCCGACGCGCTGACGCGCCGACGACGTGGCGCCGCCTTCGTGATGCCGGTCGCTCAGAACGTCCAGCGGGTGTGGGTGTAGACGCCGTCGTTGCGGCCGTAGCCGTAGGCCGTGGACGGGGGGACCGCGAACACGATCACGTCGCCCTTGCGGAACGCGTCCCCGATGCCGTGGAAGGCGCCTTCGGAAGAGGTGATGTGGGGGCCGTACTTGCTCTCGTACGCCGTGATCACCTCCTCCAGCCGCGCCGGATCGGCGACCTGCTCCGCCGTGCCCTCGACCACGAGGTCGAGCCCTTCGGTGAGGGAGTTCCCCCCGGTGGTCAGCGCGCAGTGGCCGTCGTGGGCGAGGTTCTTCGCCTTCTGTTCGCTCGGGCCGGTCGAGAAGTACAGCACCCCGTCGTGCCAGGCGGCGATCACGGGAGTGACGTGCTGCCGGCCGTCGGCCCGCGCCGTGGACAGCCAGAAGATCTCGGCGGACTCCAACTGGCGCTGGGCCTCGGCCCAGTCGGTGGCGGTCACGTCCTCGGCGCCCGGGCGGGGGTTGAGGGCGGAGCTGTAGCGGGCGTCGAGCTCGGTCGTGGGGTGCTTCGCGGGTCCGTGTGCGGACATGGCGGACCTCCTTCCTCCTCTCCCGTAACGACCGGATGCCCGCCCGGAAACCCTCGCCCCTCCCGTTTCGCCCGTCTGCGTGCCGGGATGGGGAGCGGGGTCAGTCCGTGTGCCGATACGCCGGGTAGGTCAGGTAACCCGCGTCGCCGCCCTGGTAGAACGTGGCCTCGTCCACCGGGGCGAGGGGCAGTCCGAGGCGCAGTCGCTCGACCAGGTCGGGGTTGGCGATGTAGGCGCGGCCGAAGCTGATGAGATCGGCGCCGAGCCCGAGCCAGTGGTCCGCTTCGGCCCGGCCGGTCTGCTTCGGTCCCATCGGGAGGGTCGGGTTCACCACGAGGGTGCCCGGCCAGGCCCGCCGCAGGCCGAGGAGCACGTGCTCCTCGGCGGTCGCTTCGAGATGGACGTACGCCACTTCGAGGCGGGCGAGTTCGGCGAGCAGGGCGGTGTAGAGCTCGGGGACCTCGGTTTCCGCGACGCCCCAGAACGTCCCGCCCGGGGAGAGGCGGATGCCGGTCCTGCTCCCGCCGACCGCGTCGACGGTGGCGGCCGTCGCCTCGACGGCGAACCGGATCCGGTTGGCCACCGAGCCTCCGTAGCGGTCCGTGCGCAGGTTGGCGTTCGAGGAGAGGAACTGCGAGATCAGGTAGCCGTTGGCGCCGTGCAGCTCCACGCCGTCGAAGCCGGCGTGGACGGCGCGACGGGCGGCCTCGGCGTACGACCGGGCGTGCTCGGGCACCTCGGCGGTGTCCAGGGCGCGCGGCACGGGCGCGGGCCGGGGGCCGGCCGGGGTGAACACGTCGCCGGCGGCGGGGACGGCCGAGGGACCGACCGGCCGCATTCCGGTGGTGTCGGGGTGCGAGACGCGGCCGCCGTGCATGATCTGGGCGAAGATCCGGCCGCCGTTGGCGTGTACCGCGGCGGTCACCGGGCGCCACGCGTCGACCTGTTCCTCGGTGTGCAGTCCCGGGGTCCCCGGATTGGACTGCCCGATCGGGCTCGGCTGCACCCCTTCGGTCACGATCAGCCCGGCGGTCGCCCGCTGGGCGTAGTACGTCGCCATCGACGGGGTCGCCAGACCGTCGGCGGCGGCCCGGACCCTGGTCATCGGGGCCATCACCACCCGGTTCGGCAGGGTCAGGTCACCGAGTCGACGGCTGTCGAAAAGCGTCGTCACCGTAGGGCTCCTTCGTATCCGCAGCGCCCGGATGTCGGGCACTGCGGCTACGCTAAAACCTGACATTGACGTCAGAGGCAAGCTGTGTGCCGCGGATCACAGCCGAACGGGAGAGCAGGGCCCAGATGCGCATCGGAGAGCTCGCGGCGCGGGCCGGAGTCAGCGTCCGGTCAGTGCGGTACTACGAGGAGCAGGGGCTGCTCACCAGCACGCGCAGCGCCGGCGGACAGCGGCACTACACGGACGACGAGGCGGAGCGCGTCGCGTTCATCCAGCGGCTGTATGCCGCGGGGCTGTCCAGCCGCACCATCGCCGAACTGCTGCCGTGCGTCGATTCGCCCAGCGAGGAGACCTCCGACGCCGCGCTGACGCGGATGGCGCAGGAGCGCGACCGGCTCTCCGGCCACATCGCCGACCTCGTCCGCACCCGGGACGCGCTCGACGGGCTGATGGCCACGGCCCGGGCCCACCGGGAAAGCCTGCGCGCAGCCACAGCCGAAGCCACAGGCGCAGCCGAAACCGCGGCCGAAGCCACCTCCGCCACAACCTGTTGAAAGATGCCGGATCTCGTGTAAGTTCCCTTTGGGAACTCACACACGGGCGAAGGGGAGTACGGAAGTGCTCATGGGGCAGCAGACGTGGACGGCCGTTGACGATTACTTCGACGGGCTGCTCGTCGAGGAGGACGAGGCGCTGGTCGCCGCCAACGCGGATGCCGAGGCGGCCGGGCTGCCCGCGCACCAGGTGGCTCCGAACCAGGGGAAGCTGCTGCATCTCCTCGCCCGGATCAGCGGCGCGCGCACCATCCTGGAGATCGGCACCCTCGGCGGCTACAGCACCATCTGGCTCGCCCGGGCCCTGCCGGCGGGCGGACGGCTGGTCACGCTGGAGGTCGACCCGCAGTGCGCCGACGTCGCCGCCGCGAACGTCGCCCGGGCCGGACTGGCGGACGTCGTCGACATCCGGCGCGGCCGGGCCGTCGACCTGCTGCCCGAACTCACGGACCTCGCCCCGTTCGACCTGGTCTTCATCGACGCCGACAAGCCGTCCAACCCGGACTACCTGAAGTGGGCCCTCGAACTGACCCGGCCCGGCAGCGTCATCATCGGCGACAACGTCGTCCGCGACGGCGCCGTCGTCGACTCCGACAGCGCCGACCCCCGCGTCCAGGGCGTCCGCCGGTTCACCGAACTCATCGCCGAGCACCCGAGGTTGACCGCCACGGCCCTCCAGACCGTCGGCAGCAAGGGGTACGACGGCCTCGTCATGGCCCTGGTCACCGGCTGAACCGCACCGCGACGGCCGCCCGAACCACTAACCTCAGCCGCATGACGGCACTTTCCCACCACAGCTCCGACCCCATCGAGCAGCCCGGCCGCGGCGGGGCCACCGCCACCACCGAGGCCGATCCGCACGCCATCGGGCCCGTGCGCACCGAGTACGCGCCCGACAAGGACGGCGACCCGGACCCCGGCGAGATCGTGTGGACCTGGGTCCCGTACGAGGAGAACGACGGCCGCGGCAAGGACCGCCCGGTGCTGGTCGTCGCACGGGAGGCGGGCGGGCGCACGCTGCTCGCCGTGCAGCTGTCCAGCAAGCGGCACGACAACGACCGGGAGTGGGTGCCGATCGGGACCGGGCCGTGGGACGGCGCCGGGCGGGAGTCCTGGGTGGACGTGGACCGGGTGCTGCGGGTGCACGAGGAGGGCATGCGGCGCGAGGCGTGCGCCCTGGACCGGGGCCGGTTCCAGCTGGTCGTGGACCGGCTCCGCGAGCGCTACGGCTGGCGCTGAGCCGTCCCCTCCGGGGGGACCCGGCGGATCGGGGCAGGGCGGGCCGGCGCCGCCCTACGCCCCGAATCCCGCGAAAGCCCGTTCGAATGCCTCCCGAGGGCCCGGATCACGGTCCAGCACCGCGAACACCACCCGCTCGAATACGCCCGCGAAGCGCCCGGCCAGCAGGGCCCGGAAGGCCTCCGCGACCTGCGCCGGGTCGTTCCGGAACACCCCGCACCCCCACGCCCCCAGCACCAGCCGCGGATATCCGTGCAGCGCCGCCGTCTCCAGGACGCGCTCCGCGCGCCGCGCCAGGGCCGCCGGGATCTCGGCGACGCGCTCCGGCTCCTGGCGGCGGATGGTGCCCGCGTTCGGAGCCGGGGAGGTCAGGAAGCCCGCCCGGAACGGGGTGTCCAGCAGCTCGCCCCGGTCGTCGCGGAAGACGGGCACCCCGGGCGAGTGAATCACCCGGTCGGTGTAGAAGGTGCTGCGCCCCGCGCGGTGGACCTCGTAGTACTCCGGGGCCTCCAGCAGGGTCTCGTACAGGGCCGAGGCGCGGCACAGCGCCTCCTCCTGGGCCTTGGCCCCGCGGACGTATCCGCCCCCGGGATTACGGGCCGAGGCGAAGTTCAGGACCGCCACCGAGGCCCCGGAGACCGGCCCCGGACCGTCCTCGGCGAGCCTACGGGCTGCGACCGTGCTGCTCTCCCCCGTGACCTCGACGGCCGTCTCGTACCGCCTGCCGGGCCACTTCTCGTCTGGAACGAGCTGGTTTGGCCCATATATTCTGGTTCCGGCCCTGGATTCCGCCAGGGCGGCGGCGAGGGAGACCTGCCGCCCCGACCGCGTCCGGTACCGACCGGCCGCCACGATGGTCGCGTTCTCCCGCGCGATCTCACGCAATCTGCTGCTCACGTCGCCATCATCGGCAGCAGGAGCCACCCGCGGCCAGAGATTTTCCGCGCGGTGGCCGGCTCCCCCCTTTTCAGGCCGACAAGGACGGGTAGGTAGGCATGGTCAAGTCACACCCGTGGACAGGAGACCCTGCCATGCCACAGGACTCGTACGCGCCACCAGACCCACAGGCCCTGGGCGACCCACCCGCTCTCAGTGAAACCGCCGCCGAGGACCTGGTCCACGGCATCTGTTTCAAGACGGGGCCGCCCCGCACCCTCGGCGCCGAGCTCGAATGGCTCGTCCTGGACGCCGAGCGGCCCGGCGAGATACTGCCGCCCGACCGGCTCACGGCCGCGCACGACGCGGCCCGCGCCCTGCCCCTGCACTCCCGGCTCACCGTCGAGCCCGGCGGCCAGCTGGAGCTCAGCTCCGCGCCCGCCCCCTCGCTCTCCGGCTGCGTGAACGGCCTCCAGGCCGACCTCACCGCCGTACGGGCCGCCCTGCGCTCCCAGGGCCTGACCCTGCGCGGCACCGGCCGCGATCCGCGCCGGCCACTGCGCCGCCTGTTGCGCAGCCCGCGCTACGACGCGATGGAGACCTACTTCGACCGCACCGGCCCGGCCGGGCGCGCCATGATGTGCTCCTCAGCCTCCGTGCAGGTCTGCGTGGACGCCGGGTACGAGGAGCCGGGCCCGCTCGGGTACGGCCGGCGCTGGCGGCTGGCGCACCTGCTGGGCGCCGTGTTCGTGGCCGCCTTCGCCAACTCCCCCGCGCACGAGGGCCCGTACGCCGGCTGGCGGTGCTCCCGCCAGGGGATCTGGCACGATCTCGACGCCCGGCGCTCGCTCGCGCCGCCCCTGGACCGCGAACCCCGCGGCGGCTGGACCCGGCACGCGCTGGACACCGAGGTGATGTGCGTACGGTCGGCCAGCGACGGGCCGTGGCCGGTCCCGCGCGGCATGACCTTCCGCGACTGGCTGCGCGCCGGCGGGGCCGGGGACGACAGCGACGGCGCCCCGGGCCCGGACGGCCTGCGGCCGCCCACCGCCGAGGACCTGGAGTACCACCTGACCACGCTGTTCCCACCCGTGCGCCCGCGCGGCCACCTGGAGTTCCGGATGATCGACGCCCAGCCCGGTGACGACGGCTGGCTGGTGCCGGTGGCCGTCGTCCACGCGCTGTTCGACGACCCGGAGGCCGCCGAGAGCGCCTACCGGGTGGCGAAGGCGCTGGCCGACACCCACGGACCCCGGCCCGCGCCGCGCAACCCGCTGTGGCAGTCCGCCGCCCGGCACGGTCTGGCCGATCCGGAACTGCGCACGGCCGCCGCCACCTGCTTCCGGGCCGCTGCCGAGGCACTGCCGCGGCTCGGCGCGAGCCGGCACGTCCAAGACGTGGTCGGCGCGTTCACCGAACGTTTCACCCTGCGCGGCCGCTGCCCGGCCGACGACGGATACCTGCAGCTCACCGGGACGGGGGCCCGCTCATGACCGCATCGCCTTCAGCAGACCGCACGCCGGCCGCCCCGGCGCCCACCCGCCGGACACCCGCCGACCTGCGCGAGCGGGCCTTCGCCGCCCTGACCGCGGCCCGTACCCGTACGGCCCTGCTCACCGACGCCGTGAGCGACCGCGACCTGACCGCCCAGCACTCCCCGCTGATGTCCCCCCTCGTCTGGGACCTGGCCCACATCGGGAACCAGGAGGAGCTCTGGCTGCTGCGCAACGTGGCCGGACACGACTCCCTGCACCCCGAGATCGACCCGCTCTACGACGCGTTCCAGCACCCCCGCTCCGAGCGGCCGAAGCTGCCCCTGCTGGGGCCCGCGGAGGCCCGGCGCTACACGGCCGAGGTGCGCGGCCGGGTCTTCGACCTGCTGGAGCGCACCGCGCTGGAGGGTTCCGCGCTGCTGGACGACGGTTTCGCGTTCGGGATGATCGCCCAGCACGAACAGCAGCACGACGAGACCATGCTGATCACCCATCAGCTGCGGACGGGCGAGCCGGTGCTCACCGCCCCCGACCCGGACCCCCCGCAGGGCCCGCCGCCCGCGGCCGCCGAAGTCCTCGTTCCCGGAGGCCCGTTCACGATGGGCACCTCGGCCGAGCCGTGGTCGCTGGACAACGAGCGGCCCGCGCACACCCGGGACACCGCGGCGTTCCGGATCGACACGGCGCCGGTGACCAACTCCGCGTACCAGGCGTTCATCGCCGACGGCGGCTACCGGGACGACCGCTGGTGGGATCCCGAGGGCTGGGACCAGATACACCGGCACGGGATCGAGGCGCCGCTGTTCTGGCGCCGGGAGGCCGGCCAGTGGCTGCGCCGCCGCTTCGGGGTGACCGAGCCGGTGCCCGCCGACGAGCCCGTACTGCACGTCAGCTGGTACGAGGCCGACGCGTACGCCCGCTGGGCGGGGCGGAGGCTGCCCACGGAGGCGGAGTGGGAGAAGGCCGCCCGGCACGACCCGGCCACCGGCCGCTCCACCCGCTACCCCTGGGGCGACGAGGACCCGACCCCGGCGCACGCCAACCTCGGCCAGCGCCATCTGCGTCCGGCGCCGGCGGGCAGCTATCCGGCCGGGGCGTCCCCGCTCGGGGTGCGCCAGCTGATCGGCGACGTGTGGGAGTGGACCGCCTCCGACTTCCTTCCGTACCCGGGATTCCGGGCCTTCCCGTACCGCGAGTACTCGGAGGTGTTCTTCGGGCCGGAGCACAAGGTGCTGCGCGGCGGCTCGTTCGCGGTGGACCCGGTGGCCTGCCGGGGCACCTTCCGCAACTGGGACCTGCCGGTGCGCCGGCAGATCTTCTCCGGGTTCCGGACCGCGAGGGATGCCTGATGTGCCGTCACATCGCCTTCATCGGACCCGAGATACCCCTGGCGCGGCTGCTGACCGAGCCCGAGCACTCGCTCGTGCGGCAGTCCTGGGAACCGCGCCGGCAGCGCCACGGCACCGTCAACGCCGACGGCTTCGGCGTCGGCTGGTACGCGGAGGGCGATCCGGCCCCCGCGCGCTACCGGCGGGCCGGACCGATCTGGGGGGACCCCAATTTCGCCGATCTGGCCCGGGTCGTGCGAACGCGGGCCGCGCTGGCCGCCGTACGGGACGCCACCGTGTTCGGGGCGGACGGAGAGGCCGCGGCGGCGCCGTTCGCCGCCGGGCAGTGGCTGTTCAGCCACAACGGCGCGCTACGGGACTGGCCGGACGCGGCGGCGCCGCTCGCGGCCGCCCTGCCGCCCGCGGAGCTGCTGTCCCTGGCCGCGAGCACGGACTCGGCGCTGGTCTGGGCGCTGGTGCTGCACCGGCTGCAGCGGGGGGACGACCTCGGTTCGGCGCTCGCCGAGCCCGTGCGGGAGCTCGCGGCGGCCTCGCCCGGCTCCCGGCTGAACCTGCTGCTGACCGACGGCACCGGCATCGCCGCGACGGCCTGGGGCGATTCGCTCTGGTACCTGTCCGACGCGGCGGCCGAGCGCACGGTGGTGGCCTCCGAGCCGTACGACGACGATTCCCGCTGGTGCGAAGTACCCGACCGGACCCTGCTGACCGCCCGTGGCACACGGGTCGATCTGACCCCGCTGAAGGAGACCTCCCCGTGAGCGACTTCCAGTTGACCCGCACCCTCGACGAGCACTCCGCCGACACCGCGCTGCGCGCGGACGTCCTGCACGGACTGACGGCGTCCCCCAAGGTGCTGCCGCCCAAGTGGTTCTACGACGCGCGCGGCAGCGAACTCTTCGAGGAGATCACCCGGTTGCCCGAGTACTATCCGACGCGCGCCGAGCGGGAGATCCTGCTGGCGCGGGCCGGGGAGATCGCCTCGGCGAGCGGGGCGCGCACGCTGGTGGAGCTGGGCTCCGGCTCCTCGGAGAAGACCCGGCACCTGATCGAGGCGATGCCCGCGCTGGACACGTACATCCCGGTGGACGTGAGCGGCAGCGCCCTGGAAGGGGCGGCGCAGACGCTCCTGGCGGCGCACCCGGGGCTGCGGGTGCACGCGCTGGTGGCCGACTTCACGAAGCCGCTGCGGCTGCCGGACGCGCCCGGGCCCCGGCTGGTGGTGTTCCTCGGCGGCACGGTCGGCAACCTGCTGCCGCCGGAGCGCGCCGTGTTCCTGGCCTCCGTACGGGCGATGCTGTCGCCCGGGGACGCCCTGCTGATGGGGACGGACCTGGTGAAGGACGAGGCCGTGCTGGTGGCCGCGTACGACGACGCGCAGGGGGTGACGGCCGAGTTCAACAAGAACGTGCTGGCCGTCGTCAACCGGGAGCTGGGCGCGGACTTCCACATCGAGGACTTCGAGCACGTCGCGGTGTGGAACCGGGAGCAGGAGTGGATCGAGATGCGGCTGCGGGCCCGGTCGGAACTGGTGGTGAAGGTCCGGGCGCTGGATCTGGTGGTGCCGTTCGCGGCGGGCGAGGAGATCCTGACCGAGGTCTCCGCGAAGTTCCGCCAGGAGGGCGTACGGAAAGAACTCGCCGAGGCCGGACTGGAGTTGAATCAGTGGTGGACGGACGCGGAGGGCCGCTTCGCCCTGTCCCTGTCGGTGGCCGACGGCGAGCTCGGCTGGGCCGGTACGCCCGCGAGCAGTGAGGTGGGCGCGGGAACGGAGGAAGCGGGGACCGAGGTGACGGGCACGACGGGCACGACGGGGACGGATCCGACGGCGACGGCCGCCTGAGCCGCGGCCGCGAGCTCCCGCCGGTCCGCGTACCGGCCCGGCGGGATCCGCGGCAGCAGCCGGACCTCGGCCCGCACCCCGCGGGCCCGTGCGATCCGCCACAGGGAAGCGGTCAGCGGATCGTCCCCGACGAAGGCGGGCGCCCCGGCGGGGCTCCCGTCCGGCAGCCGGTACGCGAGCCGCACGGGCTGTACGGGCACCCGGGCGTCCAGGGCGGACTGGAAGGCGGCCCGCCGGAAGGGGCCCTGGGCGCGCCCGCACCAGGTGCTGCCCTCGGGGAAGACGGTGACGCGGTCGCCGGCCAGCAGGGCGCGGGTGATGGTCTCGACGGTGCCGGGGAGGGCGCGGATCCGCTCCCGTTCGATGAACAGGGTTCCGTTCTGCCGGGAGAGCGGGCCGAGCACCGGCCAGTGGCCGATGTCGCTCTTGGCCAGCATCCGGCAGGGCATGGTGGCGGCGATGAGCGGGATGTCCAGCCAGGAGATGTGGTTGGCGACGATCAGGCGTCCGCCGCCCGGCCCCGGGCTGCCGTGCACGGTGATCCGTATGCCGAAGGCCCGGACCAGGGCGGTCGCCCAGGCCCGCACCAGCGCCTGGCGGGGGCGGGCGGGGAGCAGCCGGACCGGCTGGAAGCCCAGGATCCCGAGCAGGATCAGGGCGACGGCGGCGGTGAGCCGCAGCACCGCGCGGGCGAGGCCCGCCCGCTCCCCCTCGTGGCCGGCGCAGGCCTCGGGAGTGCAGGGCGAGGTGGGCAGCCAGACGCTCATGCGGCCGGGACGAGCGAGAGGAAGTGCTTGAGGTAGCGCGGGTTGGTGCGCCGCAGGGAGAGCAGGACGTACAGGTCGGCGCAGCCGAACTCGGCGTCGAGGGCCGGCTCGCCGCAGACCCAGGCGCCCAGGCGCAGGTAGCCGCGGAGCAGCGGGGGCAGCTCCACGCGGTCCGGGAAGGTGATGCCCTCGGGGTTCCAGGGCAGGTGCGGGGTGACCCGGTACTCCTCGGGGGCGAGGTTGCGGGCGAGGACGTTCTCGCGGGTGGCGGCGGCCAGGACCCCGCCGTCGGCGAGCGGTATCGAGCAGCAGCCGGCGAGCCAGTTGTGGCCGGAGCTGTCCATGTAGCGGGCGAGGCCGGCCCAGATCAGCGCGATGACGGCGCCGTTGCGGTGGTCGGGGTGGACGCAGGAGCGGCCGACCTCGACGAGGTCCGGGCGGATCGGGGCGAGGGCCGAGAGGTCGAACTCGCCCTCGGAGTAGAGGCGGCCGGCGACGGCTGCGCGCTCCGGGGGCAGCAGCCGGTAAGTACCGACGACCTGCTCGGTCTCCTCCTCGACGACGAGGAGGTGGTCGCAGTACGCGTCGAAGGCGTCGGAGTCCAGGCCCGGCTCGGGGCCGTCGAGGCGGGCGCCGAGCTCACCGGCGAAGACCAGGTGGCGCAGGCGCTGGGCGGCGCGTACCTCGTCCTCGTCGCGGGCGAGGCGCACGGTGTAGTGGGGGGTCGCGGGGAGGGCCGCGGGTGCCGCGACGGGTGCGGCCGCGGGGACGGCCGCGGCGGTGAGGAGAGGGGTGACGGCCGAGGTCACGGTGGGGGGAAGGGTGGACGGGGACAGGGGGGCGATGGTCATGGCGGCTCCTGATCCGGGCACGGGAGCCAGGCCGGCAGGTGGTTCGGCCTGGCTCCTTTACTTCTTCCGTGACTGGCTGGATTCGACATGACCGCTCAGCGGCACTTGGATGTGCGAACGCTGAACTCGGCGGGCGCGCCGGGACTCGACAGGTGCTCGAAGGGGGCTCGACGCCCGCTCGAAAGGCGCCGGAGAGGCCCTCGACAGGGGCTCGACAGGGGCTCGACACGGGCTCGACACGGGCTCGCGGGGCACTCGGCAGGGGCTCGGAGCGTTCCTCGGCCGGGGTCAGCGGGCCGGTTCAGCGGTCGGGCTCAGCGGGCCGGCTCAGCGGTCGGAGCTGAGGACCTTGCTGATCATGTCAGAGGCCGCCTTGGCGGCTTCCTTCGGGTCCTGTCCGGTGAGCACGGCGGTCATGTAGGGCTTGATCGGGTTCTTGCCCTCGACCTCGGCCCAGCGGGCGGACTTCGGGGTGGCGCGCCCCTGGGCGGCCCCGGGCGCCATGCTCGCGGCGCCCTCGTTGCCGTCGACCACGTGCGCGAGGGCGGCCTTGTTCGGTACGTAGCTCATCGTGCGGGCGAGTTCGGTCTGCCAGGTCTCGCTGACCAGTGCGGTGATCACGTCGACGGCCTGGCTGCGGTGCTTCGTCCGCTCGGGGATGATCAGGTCCGAGCCGCCGGTGAAGACGGCGCCGGGCTTGTCGGAGGTCTTGCCGGGGACCGGGAAGAAGCCGAGCTTGCCCTTGAGGGCCGGGTTGGCGGCCTCGATGGCGGCGGCCTGGCCGGGCGGGGCGATGATCTGGGCGACCTCGCCGCCCGCGAAGACCTCGGACTGCGGCGGCGTCTCCTCGTCGGCGTTCTTGGGGCCGTCGCCGAGGGCCTGGAGCTGCTTGTAGAACTCCATGCCGGCCAGGGCCTTGTCGTCGTCGAGGGTGCCGACCCACTCCCCGCCGGTCTCGACGGCGAGCTCGCCGCCCTCGTCCCAGATGAACCCGGAGAGGACGTACCAGTTCTGGCCGGGCAGGTAGATGCCCTGCCGGTCGCCCTTGTCGAGCTTCTGGGTGGCCTGGATCCACTCCTGCCGGTTCCTGGGCGGGGCCTTGATGCCGGCGTTCGCGAAGAGGTCCTTGTTGTAGATCACCACCCGGTTGGCGGCGTACCACGGGACGCCGTACTGGGCCCCGTCGATGCTCGCCGGGTCGGAGAGGCCCTTGAGCCAGTCCTTGCTGCCCCACTCGCGCAGGCCCTCCAGCGTGAGTTCGGACAGACCGCCGGTCTCGATGTACTGGGCGACCTGGGTGTTGCCGACCTCGATGACGTCGGCGCTCTCGGCGCCCTTGCCCGCGAGCACGGCATTGACCTTCTCGCCGATGCCCGTCCACTCCTGGATCTTGACGTCCAGGTCGACGCCGGGGTGCTCCTTCTCGAACGAGGAGGTGAACTTCGCGATGAAGTCCTCCGAGGCGCTGCCCTTCATCAGCCAGAGCGTCACCTTCTGCGTCCCTGCGGCCGATCCCGCCAGCTGACTGCAGCCCGTGAGGGCGGTCGCGGCCGCGAGGGCCGTGCACACGGCGAGGAAGCGCATCTTCACGAAGGTCACCTTCTGGAGTCCGGTCTCGGAGATGGCTTGAAATTGGCATAGACCAATGGGTGGGTCAAGGCCCTGCCGCTCGGGACTGTTCACACAAAGTTCGCGGAGACGGACTTACTGGGGCACCGTGGAACGAGGCAAAAGCCCCCCCACCGTCGGGAGAACCCATGTCGAACCACACCTACCGGGTGACCGAGATCGTCGGCACCTCCCCCGAGAGCATCGATCAGGCCATCCGCAACGGCATCACCCGGGCCGGCCAGACGCTGCGCAATCTAGACTGGTTCGAGGTCACGCAGGTGCGGGGGCACATCGAGAACGGCGCGGTGGCGCACTACCAGGTGGGGCTCAAGGTCGGGTTCCGCCTCGACGGCGAGGACTGAGCGGGGTCCGCACGAACCAGGCACGGACCAGGTGCGGACCAGGTGCGGACCAGGTGCGGACCAGGTGCGGGTGAGGTGCGGGTGAGGTGCGGGGCGGGCGTGGGTGAGGCGCGGATCGGTGCGGATCAGGTGCGGCCCTCTCCCTCCTGCGCCGACTTGAGTTCCGGCGCGTCCGCCGCCCAGTCCGCCAGGACCACCTTGAAGCCCGCGGCGCGCGCCGCCTGGCAGACGAGCTCGTCGTCGTCCACGAGCATCCGCACCTCCCGGCCCCGGGCGATCCGCCGCAGCACCTCCAGCTTGGTGGTCCGGGCCGGCCTGCGGTCCTGGTTCCCGCGCATCCACAGCCGGCCTTCGGGCAGACCGTGCCCGGTCAGCCACTCCTGCGTGTCGGCACGGCACCGCTCCGGGCGCCCGGTGAGGTACACGACCTCGCAGTCCGCCGCCTGCTCCACCGCCAGCGCCACCCCGCGCGCCAGCGGCGGGTCGGCCGGGGCCGCGCCGAAGAAGCCGTCCCAGTCCCGGGGCCGGCCCTCCAGGAAGTGCTGGCGGTGGTCGGTGTCGGCCAGCGTGTTGTCGATGTCGAAGACGGCCAGCGGCCGGCGGTCGTTGCTGTCACTCATACGGGTCAGATTAGGCAGGGAATCCTTTCGGCGCGTGTGCGTTACAGCCTGGTGTGATCCGCAAACTCTCCATCCTCGACCGGTCCCGCACCCGCGAGGGGCACCCGGCCCCGCAGGCCCTGCGCGACACCGTGGAGCTCGCCCGCGCGGCGGAGCGGCTGGGCTACCACCGCTTCTGGGTGTCCGAGCACCACAGCGTCCCCGGAGTCGCCGGCTCCGCGCCCGCCGTGCTGGCCGCGGCCGTGGCCGGAGCCACCCGGCGGATCCGGGTCGGCACGGGCGGGGTGATGCTGCCCAACCACCAACCGCTGGTGGTCGCGGAGCAGTTCGGGGTCCTGGAGTCGCTGTTCCCCGGCCGGATCGACATGGGGCTCGGCCGCTCGGTCGGCTTCACCGGCGGGATCCGGCGGGCGCTGGGCCGGGACACCGGGGACGCCGACCGCTTCGAGGAGCAGCTGGCGGAGCTGCTGGGCTGGCTGGACGGCAGCCAGCGGGCGCATCCCGAGGTGCACGCCCGCCCGGCGGAGGGGCTGCGGATACCGGCGTACGTACTGGCCAGCGGCGAGGGCGCCGGGATCGCGGCCCGGGCCGGGCTGCCGCTGGTGGTGGGCGACCTGCGGGCCCGGGAGCGGGTCACGGAGGTCATCGAGCGCTACCGCGCGCAGTTCCGCCCCTCGGCCGCCGGCTCGGAGCCGTACGTCGTGGTCTCCGGGACGGTGGCCGTGGCGGACACCCCCGAGGCCGCCCGGCGCATCCTGGTCCCGGAGGCCTGGTCCCTCGCGTACTCCCGCACCCGCGGCAGCTTCCCGCCGCTGCGCCCGGCGGAGGAGGTGGAGGCGCTGGCCATGACCCCGAAGGAGCGGGAGTTGTACGAGGGCGGGCTCTCCGGGCACATCCACGGCACCGAGGAGCAGGTCGCGGCGCAGCTCGCCGAGGTGGCCGGCCTGACGGGCGCGGACGAGCTGCTGGTCACCACCTCCACGTACGACCGCACGGCGCTGCTGGACTCCTTCGAGCGGCTGGCCCGGGTGGCGGGGCAGGCTGGGCCCTGAGCACGGGCAGCCCGTGGAAGCGGCCCGTAAACTGGGGCGAATGCACCACTCCACCGCGCCCGAGACCCACCACGACCCCTTCGTACGGGTGAGGGGTGCCCGGGAACACAACCTGCGCGGCGTCGACGTGGACATCCCGCGCGACGCCCTGACCGTGTTCACCGGGGTCTCCGGCTCCGGGAAGAGCTCCCTGGCCTTCGGCACGCTCTACGCCGAGGCCCAGCGCCGGTACTTCGAGTCGGTGGCCCCGTACGCCCGCCGCCTCATCCACCAGATCGGCGCCCCGAAGGTGGACTCCGTCACCGGGCTGCCGCCCGCGGTCTCCCTGGAGCAGCGGCGCTCCTCCCCCGGCTCGCGGTCCTCGGTCGGGACGGTGACCCTGCTGTCCAACTCCCTGCGGATGCTGTACTCGCGGGCCGGGACCTATCCGCCGGGCTCCGAGCGGCTCGACTCGGACGCCTTCTCCCCCAACACCGCGGCCGGGGCCTGCCCTTCCTGCCACGGTCTCGGCAGCATCCACCGCACGAGCGAGGAACTCCTGGTGCCGGATCCGGAGCTGTCGATCCGTCAGGGAGCCATCGCCGCCTGGCCCGGTGCATGGCAGGGCAAGAACCTCCGGGACATCCTGGAGGTGCTCGGGTACGACGTGGACGCGCCCTGGCGGGAGTTGGCGGCGGAGGACCGCGAGTGGATCCTGTTCACCGAGGAGCAGCCGGTGGTGACGGTGCATCCGGTACGGGACGTGGACCGGATCCAACGCCCGTACCAGGGCACGTACATGAGCGCCCACCGGTATGTGATGCGGACCTTCTCCGACAGCAAGAGCGCCACGCTGCGGGCCCGCGCGGAGCGGTTCCTGGCCGATTCCCCGTGCCCGGTGTGCGCGGGCCGGCGGCTGCGCCCCGAGGCGCTGGCCGTGACGTTCGCGGGCCGTACGATCGCGGAGCTGGCGGCGCTTCCGCTGACCGCCCTGGACGCCGTACTGGCCTCCGTACCGGACTCCGCGCGGGAGGACGCGCCCGCGGGCGGGGAGGCGGTGCGGGTGCTCGCCGGGGATCTGCGGTCCCGGATCGGGCCGGTCGTGGAGCTCGGGCTCGGCTATCTGAGCCTGGACCGCACGGCGCCGACCCTGTCGGCGGGAGAGCTGCAGCGGCTGAGGCTGGCGACGCAGCTGCGGTCCGGGCTGTTCGGGGTGGTGTACGTGCTGGACGAGCCGTCGGCGGGGCTGCATCCGGCCGACACCGAGGCGCTGCTCGGCGTACTGGACCGGCTCAAGGCGGCGGGGAACACCGTGTTCGTGGTCGAGCACCACCTCGACGTGGTGCGGCACGCGGACTGGCTGGTGGACGTGGGCCCGCTGGCCGGGGAGCACGGAGGACGGGTGCTGTACAGCGGGCCGCCGCAGGAGCTCGCGGGCGTGGCGGAGTCGGCGACGGCGCGGCACCTGTTCGGGCCGGGCGAGGCGGAGGCAAAGGCGGAGGCCGGGCGGGGACGGCGGCCGGTGCGGGCGGCGAGCGGCTCGGTCCGGCTCACCGCCGTCGAGCGGCACAACCTGCGGGGCGTGGACGCCGAGTTCCCGCTCGGGGTGTTCACGGCGGTGACCGGTGTGTCGGGGTCGGGCAAGTCCACGCTGGTGGGCCAGGTGCTCGCCCGGGAGGTCGGGGAGCGGATCGCGGATCCGGGGTTCCCGGTGCGGCGGCTGGTGGAGGTGGACCAGAAGCCGATCGGCCGGACCCCGCGGTCCAACCTGGCCACGTACACGGGACTGTTCGACGTGGTGCGCAAGCTGTTCACGGCGGCTCCGCAGGCGCGGGCGCGCGGCTGGAAGGCGGGCCGGTTCTCCTTCAACGTGCCGGGCGGCCGGTGCGAGACCTGCCAGGGCGAGGGGTTCGTCTCGGTGGAGCTGCTGTTCCTGCCGAGTACGTACGCCCCGTGCCCGGAGTGCGCGGGAGCCCGGTACAACACCGAGACCCTGGACGTGCGGTACGAGGGGCTGAACATCGCGGAGGTGCTGGGCCTGACGGTGGAGTCCGCGGCCGCCTTCTTCGCGCCGGTCCCGGCGGCGGCGCGCAGCCTGCGGGCGCTGGAGGACATCGGGCTCGGCTATCTGCGGCTGGGGCAGCCGGCCACGGAGCTGTCGGGCGGCGAGGCGCAGCGGATCAAGCTGGCGACGGAGCTCCAGCGCCTGCGCCGCGACCACACCCTGTACGTGCTGGACGAGCCGACGACCGGGCTGCATCCGGCGGATGTGCGGGTGCTGCTGCGGCAGTTGCACGGGCTGGTGGACGCCGGGCACTCGGTGGTGGTCGTGGAGCACGACATGGAGGTGGTGGCGGGCGCGGACTGGGTGATCGACCTGGGCCCGGGCGGCGGCACCGACGGCGGCCGGATCGTCGCGGCGGGCACGCCGGCGGAGGTCGCCGCCGCGGGCGGGGGCCGTACGGCGGGCTACCTCGCGCGGGCGCTGGGACGGCCGTAGGTTTCAACGAAGTTCGCTGCCAAGCGAGTTGGCGTGCTGGCATGCTGATCCCGAGCCGGATCGAGGGGGCGGTCCTGCCGGGGCCAGGGCGGCTCCGGGCCCCGCGGTCCGCGAAGACCCTGCGTCTCAGGAGGAGCCAGTGGGTTTGGGTGGGCTGCGGGCGGGGGACCCGGAGCGGATCGGTGGCTTCACGCTCGTCGGCCGGCTCGGTGCGGGCGGCATGGGGGTCGTCTACCTGGCACAAGGTTCCGACGGCCGGCTCGTCGCCCTCAAGCGGCTGCGCGAGGAGCTCGCTTGGGACGCCGAGTTCCGGGCACGGTTCCGGCGCGAGGCCGCGGCGCTGTTGCGCGTCCAAGGCGCCTGCACGGCCCGGGTGCTGGCGGTCGAGACCGAGGCGAGCAGCCCGTTCGTCGTCATGGAGTACGTACAGGGCCCGACGCTGTCGGAGCACGTCGGCGAACACGGGCCGCTCCGCGGTGACATGGCGCACGGCTTCGCCGTCGGGCTCGCCGAGGCGCTCGTGGCGATCCACGGGGCCGGCCTCGTCCATCGCGATCTCAAGCCGGGCAACGTGCTGCTGTCGAACCAGGGTCCGAAGGTCATCGACTTCGGCATCGCGCAGGCCGCCGACGCGACGGCGCTGACCCGCCCCGGCGTCGTGGTCGGGACCGTGGGCTACATGGCACCGGAACAGGTGCGCGGGCAGGCGGGGCCCGCGGCCGACGTGTTCGCCTGGGCGCTGACCGTCGCCTACGCCGCCACCGGACGCCAGCCCTTCGGCACCGGCCCGTCCGAGGCGGTGCTGTACCGGGTCCTGCACGAGGAACCCGATCTCGACGGTGTTCCCGCGCGCCTCAAGACCCTGCTGGCGCCGGCCCTGGACAGAGCACCCGAGCGGCGTCCCACCCCCCGGCACCTGCTCGCCGCACTGACCGGTGCCACGGAACCCGGGACGGTCTCCGGCGCCGAGGCCGTCGGCACGCTCCTCGCCACCGCGTGGCAGATGCCGGGAACCGGGGCTCCGCCCTCCGCCGTGCCGGGGCGGCGCACCGCGGGGGTCGCCGCCGCGGCGGCGGTCGCGCTCCTGCTCGCGACCGCCGGGATCGTCTGGGGGGCACTGCCCGAGGGCGGACACCCGACGGCGTCCGGCACGACGGCGCCGGCGGGCGGGCCGGCGAGCACGGCGCCCTCCTCGTCTCCGGTGGTCCCGGCGCCGCGCACGACCCCCGATCCGACCGGATCGGCTCCCGGGCCGACGGGCCCTCGGTCGACCGTGCCCGCCACCCCGGCGTCGACCCCCTTCCCTCCACCCCCGTCTTCACCCCCCGTATCCACGGGCCCGCTCACCAACACCCACAGCGGGCTGTGCATCGACACCAACGGACCGCAGCGACCCGGACTCGAAGTCGTGCTCCGTGCGTGCGGGAACTACAGCGGCCAGATCTGGGGCCACGACGCGACGAGCCTGCACCTCACGAACCCACCCAGCGGCCTGTGCCTGGACACGAACGGCCCCCCGGCCACCGGCGTCACGGCGGTGCTCAATCCGTGCGGCTACTACAGCGGCCAGCAATGGCAGTACGACGCCGGCGCCGGCCGGTTCGTCAACCCGGTGAGCGGCCTGTGCCTGGACACGAACGGCTCCCCGGCCCTCAACCTGTACCTGGTGCTCAACCCCTGCGTAAACCACACCGGCCAGTTCTGGCGGATGTGAAAGCGGCGGACCGGCCCCGCGGCTCAGGCGTCGCCCGGGAGCAGGTGCTGCGCGAGTTCGCGGAAGCTCCACCGGTCCTGCCGGCGGGTGAACGTCCACACCAGGTCGTAGCGGTCGGGCCAGGCGGCGGGGACGCCGAGGAGCTGGTGGGCGCCGAGGGCGTGGATCAGGCGGGGGATGCCGGTGTGCTCCCAGCAGACGAGTACGGGCATCGGGGCGGCCAGCGCGGCGCGCGCCAGGGCCTCCTCGGCGCCGACGGCGAACTCGGCGCGCAGGGGCGCACGGAGGGCGGCGGTCAGCGGCTCGACCGTCTGGCGGCAGCGGGCGGGCGGCCGGCCGCCGGGACCGGACGGGCCGCCGGCCGCGAAGACGACGGCGGGGCGCGGCAGCGTCGAACCACCGGCGGGCGGGAACAGCCGGTGCAGTTCCTCGGCCCGGCGGCGGCCGCGCCCGGCGAGGGATCCGGGGTCCTCGTTGCCTTCCTCGTCCTCGCCCAGGTCCCCCGCGTACGGCTTCTCCGCGTGCCGGATCACCATGACCAGGGCGTCCTTCGGCGCGGCTTTCGGGCCGTGGGCGGCGGCGGGGGGTTCCTCCGCGGAGCAGCCGGCCATCGCGAGCGGGGCGAGGGCGGCGGCCGCCAGGAGGGTGCGGCGGCGCGGTCCGGACCCGGCGGGGGCTTCTGGCATGGGGCCCACTGTCCCCCACGGGCCGGACACCTCGGCGGCGCGGCGCGGCGTACCGTCGCCACGAGCGCCCGGTCGGCCGATCGGATCAGCCGGTCGGATCGGCCGGTCGGATCAGCCGGTCGGATCAGCCGGTCGGCCGAGACCCCTCGTGCGCCAGGCACCTCTCGTAGGGAGAGGGCACCGGGAAGTACGCCTCCAGGAAGGCGGCGACGGCGCGCTGCTGTTCCTGGGGTGACAGCCCGGGTCCGGTGTCGTCGTCGGCGAGGCAGAACGCGTCGGCCCAGCGGTCGGCTGCCAGGCCCGGCAGCCGGTCGATCTCCTCGGGCCGGCCGGTGCTGACGTACGCGTGGTGCAGTGCGCCCTCCACGGCGCGGCCGTCGGAGAGGGCCAGGTGGGAGGCGAGGGTGACGGGGGCGAGGTCGTCGGCGCTGCGGAAGACCGAGCGGCTGGTGGCGGCCAGCCGGCCGGGCAGCCGCTCCTCGACGTGGGCGAAGAGGGAGCGGCTGAGCGGGTACGGGGTGTGGGCCAGGATGTGCGGGTAGGTGCGGCCGGCGGTCTGTTCCACCGCGTGGCGGGTGGCCTTCTGGGAGGCGGTGAAGACGTCGTCGTCGGCGCCGGGGGCGCTGGGGGCCACGGCCCGCTGGTCGTGGAAGACCTTGGGCAGGCCCGAGGAGAGGAAGTAGTTCTGGGGGCGCTGCGGGCGGCCGAGGAAGATGTCGTCGTTGAAGTAGAGGAAGTGCTCGGCGAGGCCGGGTATGCGGTGGAGCTGGCTCTCGATGGCGTGGGAGTTGAAGACGGGGAGGCCGGCGGGGTCGGCGAACAGCTCGCGGTGATCGACGACGGTGATCTGGGGGTGATCGCTGACCAGCCAGGGCGGGGTCTGGTCGTCGGTGACGAGGAAGACCCGGCGGATCCACGGCGCGTGGGCGGCGATGGAGCGCAGGCAGTAGCGGAGCTCCCCGCGGTCGCGGTAGCGGTTCTCGGCGTGGTCGACGGGGGCGCGCTCGGCGGCGCCGGACCCGGTCGCGGCTGCGGCTGCGGCTGCGGCTGCGGCGGCTGCGTGGTCCCGGCGGCGGCGCCAGGCGGGGTCGGCGGCGTCGACCCAGGTGATCACGGCGTCGACGGGGAAGTCGATGTCGTCGGGGAAGCGGCCCGCGAAGACGTCGACGACGGGGTGGTCACGGCCGCCGACGCGGGTGGTGGAAGTGGCTTCGAGGGTGGGCACCCACCAGCCGTACGGGGTCTCGCGCAACCCGGCGATCGCGCCGATGCCCGACTCTGCGGCTTCCCAGAACTCAAGGTCACAGCCGGTTTCGGGGCCGTAGGCCACGGTCCGGCCGGAGGTGACGACCGGCTGGAAGAGCCGGACGCCCTTGATCTTCGGGGGATGGGCGCCGGCGGGCGCGCCCTCCTGGGCCGCGACCGCTTCGGTGAGCGTTTCGGCGAGGACCTCCCCCGCTTCGCCGCCGTCGCCGAGGAGCCGGGCGTACACCGGGAGCCCGGCGAAGGCCGCGGCGCACGCCTTCAGGGCGGCCGCGCGGTCGCCCGGGGCGATGGCCACGCGGTGCCGGAGCTCCCCGTCGGGGACCAGCCCGTACGGGACGGCGGCCGTGTCCAGTGCCTCGGCGACCGCGCTCAGGTTGGCGGCCCGGGCGCCGGCGGGCAGCAGGTCGTCGCGGACCCGGGAGAGCCGGCCGCGGTGGCGGACCAGGCCCGGCAGCTTCCCCAGCAGCTCGTCCTCACGGGCCCGGCCGGGCGGGGGCGGCGCCTGGTTCCCGCTCCCCGTGCTCTCCCGCAGGGCGGCGTCCGGCTGTCTCGGTACGCCGCCGGGCCGGCGCAGCGTCCGTACGATCCGGCGCAGGCCGACGGGAAGGGGGAGACGGGAACGGCCCTGCATATACGACCTCGCGAGACGGCGCCGGTGTGCGGCACCCGAGGATGCGGACGGCACCCGGCGTGCGGGGGTGCGGCGCCGTCCGGCAGGCAGGGGCGGATGCCTCGTTCACCTCCACCTTTCCCTTCGTTCATTTTTCACGCAAGTGCCAGGAGTCCCCTGTTCCCGTCTCACAGGGACTTCTCAGATTCCCGGGTACCTCAGGATTCCCGGCCGCTCCCCCGGTTGCGCCTCACGCCCCGTGCTTGCGGACCGCCCGCAGCCATTCGCGGTTCATGGCGGCGATGGACGGCAGCGGGATGCCCTTGGGGCAGGCCGTGGCGCATTCGCCGGTGAGGGTGCAGCCGCCGAAGCCCTCGTCGTCCATCCGGGCCACCATGTCGAGGACGCGGGTCTCGCGCTCCGGCGAGCCCTGCGGCAGCACGTTCAGGTGGTTGATCTTGGCGGAGGTGAAGAGCATCGCGGAACCGTTGGGGCAGGCCGCCACGCAGGCCCCGCAGCCGATGCATTCGGCGTGCTCGAAGGCGGAGTCGGCGTCGGCCTTGGGCACCGCGGTGGCGTGCGCCTCGGGGGCGGATCCGGTCGGCGCCGTGATGTAGCCGCCGGCCTGGATGATCCGGTCGAAGGCGCCGCGGTCCACGACGAGGTCCTTGACCACCGGGAAGGCGGCGGCGCGCCAGGGCTCGACGTCGATGGTGTCGCCGTCGGCGAAGGACCGCATGTGCAGCTGGCAGGTGGTGGTGCGCTCGGGGCCGTGGGCGTCGCCGTTGATCACGAGGCTGCACGCGCCGCATATCCCCTCGCGGCAGTCGTGGTCGAAGGCGACCGGGTCCTCGCCGCGCAGGATGAGGTCCTCGTTGAGGGTGTCGAGCATCTCCAGGAACGACATGTCGCGGGAGATGCCGTCGACCTCGTACGTGACCATGGCGCCGGGGGCGTCGGGGTTCTGCTGGCGCCAGACGCGCAGGTTGAGCCTCATGCGTAGCTCCGCTGGGTGGGGTGGACGTACTCGAAGACGAGGTCTTCCTTGTGCAGGACGGGGGCCGCGCCGGTGCCCTGGTACTGCCAGGCGGCGGCGTAGCCGAACTCCTCGTCGCGGCGGGCGGCCTCGCCGTCCGGGGTCTGGGACTCCTCGCGGAAGTGGCCGCCGCAGGATTCGGCGCGGTGGAGGGCGTCGAGGCACATCAGCTCGGCGAGCTCCAGGTAGTCGACGATGCGGTTGGCCTTCTCCAGCGACTGGTTGAATTCTTCGCCGCTGCCGGGGACCTTGATGCGCTGCCAGAACTCCTCGCGGATCTCCGGGATCCGGGCGAGTGCCTTGCGCAGCCCTTCCTCGGTGCGGGACATGCCGCAGTACTCCCACATGAGCTCGCCGATCTCGCGGTGGAAGGAGTCCGGGGTGCGGTCGCCGTCCACGGCCAGCAGCTTGGCGAGGCAGTCGCGGACTTCCCGTACGGCGGCCGCGGCCTCGGGGTGCGTGTCGTCGACGGCGTCCTGGTGCGGATGGCGGGCCAGGTAGTCGTTGATGGTGGAGGGGAGCACGAAGTAGCCGTCGCCGAGCCCCTGCATCAGGGCGGAGGCGCCGAGGCGGTTGGCGCCGTGGTCGGAGAAGTTGGCCTCGCCGATCGCGAAGAGGCCGGGGACGGTGGTCTGGAGGTCGTAGTCGACCCAGAGGCCGCCCATCGTGTAGTGCACGGCGGGGTAGATCCGCATGGGGATCTCGTACGGGTTCTCCGCGGTGATCCGCTCGTACATCTCGAAGAGGTTGCCGTACTTCTCGGCGACGCTGTCCCGGCCCATGCGGCGGATGGCGTCGGCGAAGTCGAGGTAGACGCCCTGGCCGCCGGGGCCGACGCCGCGGCCCTCGTCGCACACGTTCTTGGCGGCGCGGGAAGCGATGTCGCGGGGCACGAGGTTGCCGAAGGAGGGGTAGATCCGCTCCAGGTAGTAGTCGCGCTCCGCCTCGGGGATCTCGGCGGCGGGCCGGGTGTCGCCCTGGGCCTTGGGGACCCAGATGCGGCCGTCGTTGCGCAGGGACTCGCTCATCAGGGTGAGCTTGGACTGGTGGTCGCCGGTGCGCGGGATGCAGGTGGGGTGGATCTGGGTGAAGCAGGGGTTGGCGAAGTACGCGCCGCGCCGGTGCGCCCGCCAGATGGCGGTCGCGTTGGAGTTCATGGCGTTGGTGGAGAGGTAGAAGACGTTGCCGTACCCGCCGGAGGCCAGGACGACGGCGTCGGCGTAGTGGGTGGAGATGCTGCCGGTGATCAGGTCGCGGGCGACGATGCCGCGGGCCACGCCGTCGACGGTGATCAGGTCGAGCATCTCGGTGCGGGCGTGCATCTCCACGTTGCCGGCGGCGATCTGGCGGGACAGCGCCTGGTAGGCGCCGAGGAGGAGCTGCTGGCCCGTCTGGCCGCGGGCGTAGAAGGTGCGGGAGACCTGGACGCCGCCGAACGAGCGGGTGTCGAGGAGGCCGCCGTACTCGCGGGCGAAGGGGACGCCCTGGGCCACGCACTGGTCGATGATCTCGACGGAGATCTGCGCGAGGCGGTGGACATTGGACTCGCGGGCGCGGAAGTCACCGCCCTTGACGGTGTCGTAGAAGAGGCGGTGCACCGAGTCGCCGTCGTTGCGGTAGTTCTTGGCGGCGTTGATGCCGCCCTGCGCGGCGATGGAGTGGGCCCGGCGCGGGGAGTCGGAGAAGCAGAACTGGACGACGTGGTAGCCCTGTTCGGCCAGGGTGGCGCCGGCCGCCCCGCCGGCCAGGCCGGTGCCGACGACGATGACGGTGTGCTTGCGGCGGTTGGCCGGGTTGACGAGCTTGGCCTCGAAGCGGCGGCGGTCCCAGCGCTCGGCGATGGGGCCGTCGGGGGCCTTGGTGTCGGCGATCGGCTCGCCGGTGGCGTAGTGGGCGTAGTCGGTGCTCATGTCAGCTCACCACTCCGGTCATGACGGCGACGGGGACGGAAACGAAGCCCGCGAAGAGGACGAGGGCGAGGGCGTTGGCGAGGAACTTCAGCGCCCGGTCGCGGCGGGCGCTGCCCGCGCCGAGGGTCTGGGCGGCGCTCCAGAAGCCGTGCCGGACGTGCAGGCCGAGGGCGGACATCGCCACGATGTAGATCGTGTTGCCGTACCAGGTGGAGAAGGTGGCGAGGACGTTCTCGTACGGGTGGCCGGCCCACGCGCGCTCGTTGACGGTGAGCGTGGTGAGGTCCAGCAGGTGCCAGACGATGAAGAGGGCGAGGATGACGCCGCCCCAGCGCATGGTGCGGGTGGCGTAACTCGCGCGGCGGCGCTTGTGGGCGTACTTGACCGGGCGGGCCTTGATGTCCCTTCGGCTGAGCTGGTACGCGGACACGGCGTGGGCGACGACCGCGGCGAGGAGCACGACGCGCACGATCCACAGGGCCCACTCGTGGTGGAGGAAGGGCGAGCCGAGGGTGCGCAGCCAGTGGGCGTAACCGTTGAACTCGCCGGCCCCGAAGAAGATCTTGAGGTTGCCGAGCATGTGGACGACCAGGTATCCGAGCATGATCAGCCCGGACACCGCCATCACGGACTTCTTGCCGACGGTGGAGTCCCAGAGCGTGCGCGTGGTGGACGGCCGTCGGCCCGTCCGCGTTGCCAGAGCCATGCCTCCGACGGTAAGGACCAAAGTCCCGAGAGGTCCAAGACATGATGTCGCTGATCTCGATAGGAGCTGCCTATGTACGGCGTATCCTGGGGCGATGCAGTTCCAGCAGCTCCTGTATTTCGTGGCCGTCGCCGAAACCCGTCACTTCACTCGGGCCGCGGAGCGGGTGCACGTCGCCCAGCCGTCGCTCTCGCAGCAGATCAAGGCGCTCGAACGGGAGCTGGGGGCGGAGCTGTTCAGCCGGGCGCGGGGGAACATCGCGCTGACCGACGCGGGCGAGGCGCTGCTGCCGCTGGCCCGGCGGATCCTGGCGGACGCGGACACCGCGCGGCTGGAGGTACAGGAGCTGGCGCAGCTGCGGCGGGGGCGGGTCCGGCTGGGGGCGACGCCGAGCGTGTGCACGGGGCTGCTGCCCGGTGTGCTGCGCGCCTTCCACACCGCGCATCCGGGGATCGAGCTGCTGATCGAGGAGAGCGGTTCGCTGGACCTCGTACGGGAACTCGCGCGCGGGGCCCTGGACCTGGCACTCATCGCGCTGCCGCTCCCGCCCTCGGCTCCGGCGCTGACCACGGTGGAGCTGCTGACGGAGGACCTGGTGGTGGTGTCCTCGGCGGAGCTGCCGCCGCCGGCGGGCGGCGGGCCGCTCACGGTGGCCGCGCTGCGCGACGAACCGATGGTGATGTTCCGGCACGGCTACGACCTGCGGGACCTGACGGTGGCCGCCTGCCGGGCGGAGGGCTTCGAGCCCGTGTTCACGGTGGAGGGCGGGGAGATGGACGCGGTGCTGGGCTTCGTGCGCGCGGGACTCGGCGTGGCGGTGGTCCCGGCGATGGTCGTCGACCACGGCGGCCCGGGGCTGCGCGCCACCCCGCTGGCGGGCTCCCCGCTGCGCCGCACGATCGCCTTGGCGCACCGCACGGACGTCGCTCCCCCACGCGCGGCCCGCGAGCTGAAGCGCATCCTGCTGGGCTGAGCACGCCGCACCCCTCGCGGGCCGGCCGGTCCGTCAGGCCCGCTCCCGGGCCGGCGGACGCGTCAGGCCCCGGCTATGGGGAGGGCCTTGTCGAGCCCGTCGGCCAGCATCGCGAAGGCCTGGTCTGCGTCGGCCACGGCGGCCGGGTGGGCCTCCTCGGCGCTCTGGCCGGCGGCCATGCGGAGGTAGTTCTCCCGGCCCAGCTCGTGGCGGACCGCCACCAGGTGCATCGCGGCCAACCGGGCGGCGAGCGGCCGGACCGACTCCGCTTCGAGCACGGCGGCGAGCAGCTCCACCTCGCGGTCGGTGTAGTGGGACATCCGGCTCTCCAGGCTGGCGGTGGAGTAGAGGAGCCGCTGGAACGCGACCACCCCGGGGTGGTCGCAGAGCCCGGTGATCGGGTCCCGGTCGGCGAGGGCCGCCAGGAAGTGCGCGTGCAGCGCGGCCACCGGCGTCCGGCCGGCGGGCCGGTCGCGCACGATGCGCGCCGCCTCGTCCTGATGGTCGGCGAACCGGTCGAGGACCAGGTCCTCCTTGCTCGGGAAGTACCGGAAGAGGGTGGGTTTGGAGACCTCGGCCGCGGCGGCGACATCCGCCACCGACACGGCATCGAAGCCCCGCTCCAGGAAGAGTTCCAGCGCCGTGGCCGCCAGCCGGCCGCGCGTGCGGAGCTTCTTGTTCTCGCGCAGACCCGTCGTGTTCTCCATGGCGCGAGCCTACCACAAATCCGTGACTCAGTAACTTTCTTAACCGGGTTGCATTTTCCGTCGGGAGCCGCTTTCCTTGAGGCAACGACGAGGAGAGGAACTCCGATGACCGACGTACTGACCGACGCGACGACCGGCTCGACGAACGGATCGCGGGCCGGCGCATCGACCGACGTGCTGATCGTGGGCTCCGGCCCCACGGGGCTGACCCTGGCCTGCGACCTCGCACTGCGCGGAGCCGTCGTCCGCGTCATCGACCAGCGCAGCGAGCCGCACCACGAGTCCCGCGGCAAGGGGCTCCGGCAGAGCAGCCTGGACATCTTCCGGCGGCTCGGCATCGCCGAGTCCCTGACCGCCATCGGCGACGGGGAGGTGGTCCTGCGCAAGTACTTCGACGGGGAGCACATCAACGACACCCCCGCGGGCGGCAACGGGATCCTGATAGGGCAGTGGCAGATCGAGGCGGCGCTGCGCGAGCGGCTCGCCGGGCTGGGCGTGACGGTGGAGTACGGTGCCCAGCTCGCCGGCATCAGCCAGGACGCGGCCGGAGTCCGGGCGGAGCTGGCGGATGGCAGCGTGATCGCGGCCCGCTACCTCGCCGGGTGCGACGGCGGGCGCAGCACCACCCGCAAGCTCCTCGGGATCCCGTTCGAGGGGAACACGGAGGCGGAGCCCGCGATGGTGGTCGGGGACGTCCGGGCGCCCGGGCTCAGCCGGGACCACTGGCACCAGTGGTTCACCTCGGAGGGCGGCGGGACCATGCTCTGCCCCATGCCGGGGACGGACACCTTCCAGCTCCAGGCCTCACCCGAGACGGACGAGCACGGCGAACTGCTGCCTCCCTCTCTGGAGAGCTTCCAGCGGCTCTTCGACCGGCACGCCCGGATGCCCGAGATCCGGCTCACGGACGCCACGTGGCTCTCCACCTGGCGGGTCAACGTCCGCGTGGCCGGCCGTCTGCGCGAGGGCCGGGCCTTCCTCGCCGGGGACGCCGCACACGTCCACCCCATAGCCGGCGGGCTCGGCATGAACACCGGCATCGAGGACGCGGCCGCCCTGGCGCGGACCCTCGGCGCCGCCCTCGCCGGGGAAGCCGGGGAGGAGGGGCTCGACGTCTACCAGGCCGAGCGGCTGCCGGTGGCCACCGAGGTCGTGGCCGATACGGCGCGGCGCTACGAGCGGGTCCTGGAGGCCGTCCGGACGCCCGGCCGGGGGATCGAGGCCGGCCTGGAGTGACCGGGCCGCCGGGCCGGCGCCGGGCGGGCGTCAGGAGGGCGTGGGTACGGCGTCCGACAGCGAGAGGGTGTGGATGCGGTCGGGGGCGCCGGGGCGGGCGTAGTACCAGCCCTGGGCGGTGTCGCAGCCGAGGTCGCGGAGCTGGGCGGCCTGGGCTCCGGTCTCCACGCCCTCGACCGTGACGGCGAGTTCGAGGCTGTGGGCCAGGGCCACGATGCCTTCCACGATCTTGACGTCGACCGGGTTGGCGGGCTGCTGCTGCATCCCCTTGGTGAAGGAGCGGTCCAGCTTCAGGACGCTGACCGGGAGGCGGCGCAGGTTCGCCAGGTTCGAGTAGCCCGTGCCGAAGTCGTCGAGCGCGATGTCCACGCCGAGGGCCGCGAGCCTTCGCAGGGGTTCCAGGAGTTCGTCGTCGGCGCCGATCAGGGCCGATTCGGTGACCTCCAGGCACAGGGCGCCCGGGGCGAGGCCGGAGTTCTCCAGCACCGCGACGGTGTCGGCGACCAGGCCGGGGTGGTGCAGCTGGGTCGGCGAGAGGTTGACGTTGATCCGCAGCGCCGAGCCGCCGTGCTGGCGCTGCCAGTTGCGGGCCTGGCGGACGGCCTCCTCCAGGACCCAGCGGCCGAGCGGCACGATCAGCCCGGTCCGTTCGGCGAGCGGGATGAAGCGGTCCGGGCCGAGTACCCCGTACTGGGGGTGCGACCAGCGGACGAGGGCCTCGGCGCCGTGGACGCTGCCGTCGTGCAGGTGGACCAGCGGCTGGTACTCGATGAAGAACTCGCCGCGTTCCAGCGCCGCCGGGAGGGCGTTGGTCAGGCCGTGCCGGGTGATGGCGCGGGCGTCGGCCTCGGCGTCGGCGAACTCGAAGCGGTTGCCGCCGGCCGCCTTGGCCCGGTACATGGTGATGTCGGCGCTGCGCAGCACCTCCGCCGCGGTGCGCTCGCGGGCCGGGCCCTCCACGATGCCGATGCTGCCGCGGACCGAGAGCTCGCGGCCCTCGATCCGGATGGGCACCGACAGGGCGGACAGGATCCGGACGGCGAGTTCGGTCACCTTCTCCTCGGTGTCCGAACCGGTGGTCAGCGCCACGAACTCATCGCCGCCGAGGCGTGCGACGACCTCACCGGGGCCCGTCGCGCAGCTCTGCAGCCGGTCGGCGACCTCCACCAGGAGCCGGTCGCCCGCAGAGTGGCCGAGGCTGTCGTTGACCGCCTTGAACCCGTCGAGGTCCAGGTAGCAGAGGCCGAAGCGGGTGCCGCCGGCCCCGCCCAAAGCCTTCTCGAGGCGTTCGAAGAACAGCGTCCGGTTCGGCAGCCCGGTCAGGGCGTCGTGGGTGGCCTCGTAGCGGAGGCGCAGATTCAGCAGCCGGCGCTCGGTGGTGTCCTCCATCAGCGCCAGCTGGTACTGGGGAACGCCCTCGGCGTCACGCAGCAGCGACACCGTCAGGTTGGTCCACAGCACGGTCCCGTCGTGCCGGTAGTACGGCTTCTCCACGCGGTAGCTCTCGCGTTCCCCGCGTACGAGCTCGCCGTACATCCGCCAGACCTGCGGGGCGTCGTCCGGGTGGCCCCACTCGCTGACGTTGCGGCCCTGCATGTGGCCGCCCATCCCGCCGAACATCTGCAGCAGCGCGTCGTTGACCTCGAGGATGTTCCCTTCGAGGTCGGCGATGCCGATGCCGACGGCCGCGCCCTCGAAGACCGCCTTGAAGCGCTCCTCGCTCGCGTGCAGGGCCTGCTGGGCGTCGATGCGGGCGGTCAGCGCGGAGCGGGCGATGGCCTCCTGCTCCTTGAGGGTGCGCTCGCGCAGGGCGCGGGCGAACCCCGCCGCGATCCCGTGCTGGAGCCGGGCGCAGCGCGAGCGGTACTCCTCGGTGCCCTCCACGCCGACGCCGTCGGGGCCGCAGTAGAGCACGAGGTACGACTCGACCACGCCGAGCGTGCCGGCCAGTGCCTCCGGGTCGGTGCAGTGCACGGCGACGAGTTCGGCCCCCACCCGCTGGGCGACGCCCGCGTCGAAGGGCCGGGCGTGCAGGGCTTCGGCGAGGGTACGGGCGAGCGGTATGAGGTGCTGTTCGAACTCGACGCGGGTCAGCGAGGTCGCGGTGACGGGGAAGATCGCCCGTCCCCAGATGGTTGCGAAGCGCCCGATCCGGTCCTCCAGTCCGCTCCGCAGCGCGGCCGGGCCCGCGCCCGCCGACAGGCCCGCCGGAGCCGGCGGGCCTGTGGGCGGGGCGGTGGGCTCCGCTGCCTGCGCGGGCCCCTCGTTCTTCGGGGTCGGTGTGCCGGAGGGCACCGCGGCCGTGGATCTCACGCCTTGCGTCCCACTCCGCCGAAGCCCGAGAACGCGTACGGGTCCTCGGGCGTCTCGCCGCCCTCCGGGTCCTCGGTGCCCTCAGGCTGCCACAGCGGCATGGACACGACGCCGGGCTCGACGAGCTCGAAGCCGTCGAAGAAGCGGCCGATCTGCTCGCGGCTGCGCATCACGAGCGGGTTGCGGATGTCCCGGTAGACGCCGACCGTCCCGGCCGCGACCTCCTGGGAGAGCGGGATCCCCTCGTAGGAGGCGTGCGTGAGCACCAGGAGGCTGCCGGGGGCCAGCGCGTCGCGCAGCTCGGCGACGGCGGCGTACGGGTCGTCCGAGTCCTCCAGGAAGTGCAGGACGGCGACGAGCAGCAGGGCGACCGGGCGTTCGAGGTCGAGCAGCTGCGAGACCTCGGGGGCGGCGAGGACGTCCTGCGGCTTGCGCAGGTCGGCGGCGACGATGCCGGTGCGCTCCTCGCCGGCGAGGACGGCCCGGCTGTGCGCGACGGCCACGGGGTCGTGGTCCACGTAGACCACGCGGGCCTCGGGGCTGGCGGCCTGGGCGATCTCGTGGACATTGCCGAAGGTGGGGATGCCGGAGCCGATGTCGAGGAACTGGGTGACGCCCTGGGCCACGGCGTAGCGGACGGCGCGGCGCATGAAGGCCCGGTTGGCCTGCATGATCTTGGGCAGACCCGGGAGGAACTCCATGGCACGGCGGGCGGCCTGGCGGTCGACCTCGAAGTTGTGGGAGCCGCCCAGGTAGTAGTCGTAGATGCGGGACACGCTCGGCACCGATATGTCGATACCTGGCGGGGCCCAGGCGGGGCGCTCCATCGCGGTCTCCAAGCCGTAGTCCTGCGCGGTCGTCCGGGATCGGACGCCTGTCCGAGCCGAATGTACTGATCATTGCCCAACGGAGCGAGCAAAAGCGGAAATTGGTGATCCGTTCTTCATCACACACCAAAGGCCTCCACGGCCCCTCCCGCAGCGAATGACCGAAACCGACAAGTCGCTTTTGGGAATACGCAGGCAGATGATCGGAATTCTTCATTCCGTGGCTCAAACCTCTACGGTCTTCGCTCCACCCGTTCAGGCGAACCACAGCCGAGCTCCGCGTGCGCGGGCGCACGTGAGCCCATGCTCCCCGGGTGAACAGAGCCTCTACCAGACGCCTGCTGGTGGTCCCGGTCCTGCTGTGGGCGGCGTTGTCCGCCACGCCGGCCGTGGCTGATAGCTGCGCCTACGCGACGATCGACGCCGGGGACGGCGCGAGCGCCGTCGGGCTGGTCGCGACCGCCGGAAGCGGCGCGACCGCAAGCGGCCGGGGTGGCGGACATCACGGCGAAGGCCCTCCCGACGGCCGGGGCGACGGCCGCGGAAACGGCCACGGCCCGGGGCGCGGGAACGGCCACGGAGGCCACCACGGACACGGTGGACACCACTGCCCACCGCCGCCTCCCCCGTGCCCCCCGAAGCCGACCCCCACCCCGACGCCGACCCCGCC
>NZ_LGDB01000194.1:0-80332 GCF_001279655.1 Streptomyces sp. WM6372
ACTGACAAACAAATGCAGATCATCACCGAGCTATGGCCGGCCCTTCGGGCCGGAGTCCTGCGCTTCGCTCCGGACTAGCTCCGGGTTCCGCTGCGCTCCCTCGGAGCTGACCCCGTTTCACGGGGCTCGGGCCTTCGGCCCGTTGAGTGGAGCCGCTTCGCTCCTCCACCGGGCCTTCCGGCTTCGCCTCCAGGCCCAGCCCGCTACGCAGGCGTAGCAACAGGAACGGTGCTCCGGGGGGTTGAGTCGACCTCCAAAGCCTTGTGTCCCGGGTGGAAATTGTGATGATGACGGGGGCCGGGGCCCTCCCGCGGATAAAGGGGGAAAACGTGCACAGGGGACCACTTCGCTACCGCACCAGGCCAAACAAAACCTTCACCATCCTGTGGGCAGCGGGCATCCCATCCGCCCTCTTCCTGCTGGAAATCTGGACGGACGACCATCCCCACTCGATCCAGACCTCTATCACCGTCCTCATGACGGCGCTCTTCCTCTACATCCTCTGGTCGACGCCACGCACCTTCACTCATATCGACAACAACGGGATCTCCCTGCGGTCGAGCCTACGGACCCGGCGCCTCGACTGGGCGGACGTCTACGACCTCCGCACCGTTACCACGCCCACGCCTACAGAACCAACGGCCGACGCATACTCCTGCCGAACCTGAACACCTCCGAACTCGAACCAGAGGAGTTCCCTCAGGAAACGGCCGCCGTGCGACAGCTCCTGGAAAACCACCGCGGACCCAACTGGGTGCCAGACCCCCGCATGGAAGCAGACATAACCCGCCACGAAGCCCGGTACGCGAGGCGATACCGAGCCCTCACCGGCAGAACCTTCCTCACCCTGACCGTGATCGTCATCCTCGCCACCATCATCACCTGCACGACCGTATTCTGAGCACCCACAGCCAACGCCACCATCAAACTCCCACCACCCTCACGGCGGGCAGGAAACCTCCAGCCACCCGGTGACCAGAACCCCAGGCGCACAATGCCTGGGTTCTCCCCACCGGGGCGAGGCCGCGCCAACCCAACCCACCCGAGAAACTTCCAGACCGACCGGGAACGAGCAAAGACCCTCACTGCGATCCAGTACCACAATGCCGAACACTGCATCAAAATGATATCCAGCTCAACCCTGGACATCGAAGCGGGCATCGACCACACCCGGGCGGCCCTGCGAACCATCCGGGCCGCCTGACCGGACGGCGCCCCCATCTACGTGATCCTCGACAGCCTCTCCGCCCACACGAACTGGTGGATGAAAAGGTGGGCCGCCAAGAACAAGGTCGAGCTGTGCTTCACCCCGGCCTACGGCTCCTGGGCCAACCCCATCGAAGCCCACTTCGGACCGCTGCGGCAGTTCACCATGGCGAACTCGAACCATCTCAACCACACGGTCCACACCCGGGCCCTGCACGCCTACCTGCGCTGGCACAACCAGAACGCCCGCCACCCCGACGGCCTCGTCCACCGGCAGTCTCCGCGTCATGCCCGACCACCTCATCCACCGCAACCGGGCTCAGCGTACTGACCCGGTGAACCTTCCCGGTCAGAGCACTAGCGACCCTGAGGCCGGTGGGCAGCGTTGGCGGCGCCTGCCTCGTCTTTCGCCCAGGCCTCTTTCTCAGCGTCCGCCCCGCGCCGGGCGCGGTCCAGGAGCAGGAGGGCGTCGGCCCGGTACGGGCGGTGGCTGGTCTCGGTCAGGAGTGCAGCGGCCTGCTCGGCCCGCCGTGCGGCCGGCTCGAATTCGCCGCCCTCCAGGGAGACCTCGGCCAGCAGGAGCAGCGCCCTGGCCTCGAAGAGCCCGTACCCTCTGCGACCTGCCGACTCCCGCGCCTCCTCCGCGCATCGCGCCGCGTCCGCCGGCCGCCCCAGTCGCAGACTGCTGTCGGCCAGGCCCAGCAGGGCCCGGAGCTCGGGGGCGCGGGCGTTGCAACGCCGGGCCATGCCGCGCGCCGTCTCGAAGTGGTTCAGGGCGACGCCGTGGTTGCCGACGCTTTGCGAGAGCAGGGCCCGCCCGACGTACAGATAGGACTCGGCGCGGGCTTCACCGGTCGCCATCTCGAAGCCTTGGTCGATGTGGTCGAGGGCGCCCGACCGGTCGCCCGACCGGATCATGGTCAGCGCGAGCCAGAAGACGGTGTAGGCGATGTCGACCTGGTTGCCGAGCCGCCGCTGGATCCCGACCGCCCGGTCCAGGGCCGCGCGGGCACGCTCCGGGTGGCCGCTCTCGTACAGCACCGCTCCGAGATTGCGCTCGGCGAGCGCCGCCGCCGTCGGGAAGCCCAGCTCGTCGTAGAGGACCAGTGCCCGGGTGAGCTGCTCCTCGGCCTCGGCCAGTCGTCCCATCTCGTGGAGGATCGCCCCCACGTTGCCCGTGGCGATGGCCTCGCCGGTGCGGAAGCCCGTACTGCGGCCGAGCTCCACGCACTGCTCGCCGTGGCGCAGGGCCTCGTTCAGATCGCCCACGTACCACGTGGCGAGGCACAGACTGTTGTGCGCGGCGCTCTGCCCCTGCGTCGATCCCGTCGTGCGGTACAGCTCCAGGGCTCGGCGGTCGTGGGACATGGACATGTCGTAGTCGCTCTGGTTCAGGTAGGCGCTCGACAGGCTGCGGTGCGCCGCGGCCTGGCCGTTCAGGCTTCCGTCCGCCTCCGCCGCGGCGAGGCCCGCCGAGCCCACGGCGAGCCAGTCGACAGCGTAGGACCGCCGCATCATGTACGGACGCAGGGCGTCGGCGAGCGTCCACGCGAACTTGCGCGGTCCCTGTTCCGCGGCGTGCTGCACCAGGGCCACGGCGTTCGGCCGTTCCGCGTCCATCCACTCCAGGGCCGTGGCGGCGTCGGCGAAGCCGAGGCCTTGGCCGTCGCTCTCCACCGGGAGGCGCAGGGCTTCGGGCTGCAGCAGCCGCACGGCGTTGTCGGTGCTCCCCAAATACCAGGAGTGCAGCCGCTCCAGAGCGGCCGACTCCTCCTCCTGTTCCCGCACCCGCTCGGCGGCGTAGGCGCGCAGCAGGTCGTGGAAGGAGAACCGCCCGGGCGCGTGCTCTTCCAGCAGGTGGCTTCGGACCAGCTCGTCCAGCAGCGTCTCGGCGGCCTGGAGGTCCAGACCCGCCAAGGCCGCAGCGGCCTTGAGCGGGAGGTCGCCGCCGGGAACCACCCCGAAGAGGCGGAACATCCGGGCGGCGGTGGGCGAGAGCGTGGCGAAGGACATGTCGAGCACGGCGCGGACGGCGGTCCCCTCGTCCCCCGGCACCTGGAGCGCCCCCAGCCGGTCCCCGGCCAGCCGGGCGGTCTGCTCGGCGAGGGAGCGGTCTGGGTGGACGGCCAGGTCCGCCGCGGTGATCGCGACGGCGAGCGGCAGGTAGGCGCAGGCGGCGGTGAGGGCGGCGGCGGCCTCGGGCTCCGCGTCGACCCGGTGCGCGCCGATGATGTTGAGGAGCACCTCCTCGGCTTCGCCGGGTTCCAGCACCCGCAACGGCAGCGGCGTCGCACCCTCCCGTGCGACGAGTCCCGCGAGCGAGTCCCGGCTGGTCACCAGGACCAGGCACTCCGAGCTGCCCGGGAAGAGCGGGCGCACCTGGTCGGCGCTGTGCGCGTTGTCCAGGACGACGAGCATCCGCCTGCCCGCGCACAGGGAGCGGTAGAGGGCCGCGGCCCGGTCCGCCTCGACCGGGATGTGCTGGGCGGCCACGCCGAAGGCCTGGAGGAAGCCGCCGAGCGCGTCGATCGGCCGCAGCGGCCGGCCCGCGTCGTGGCCGCGCAGGTTCACGTACAGCTGTCCGTCCGGAAAGGAGTCGCGCCGGCGGTGTCCCCAGTGGACCGCGAGGGCCGTTTTTCCCGCGCCGCCCTGTCCGGTGATCAGCGCGGTCCGCACCACCCCGGTGGGCACGGTGCCGGTGGCGGGCAGCATGGCATCGAGCCGCCGCAGCGCGTCGGCCCGCCCGGCGAACGCCTGAGTGGATCCCGGCAGTTGGGCGGGCGGGGGCTGGCCCGCGGCCGCCCCGGCGCGGCGGCGCGCACCCCGCGGGTCCGCCTCGGTCCGCGGTGCGCGGGCGTCCATGAGGGCGGGGTCGCCGGCCAGGATGCGCCGGTGCAGCGCGGTCAGTTCGGGGCCGGGCTCAAGTCCCAGGTCGTGCACCAGTTGGGCGCGGGCCTGCTGGTAGGCGGTAAGGGCGTCGCCCTGGCGTCCCGAGCGGTACAGGGCGAGCATCAGCTGGCCGTGGAGCCGCTCGCGCAGCGGGTGGCCCCCGATCGCGGACCGGACCTCGCCGATGACATCGGCGTGCCGGCCCAGCCGGAGGTCCGCTTGAACCCGGTTCTCGAAGGCGACCATCCGCGATTCGTTCAGCCGGGGCGCCTCCACCTGCGTCAGCCGGTCCGCGCGGCTGCCTTCCAGCGCTTCCCCCTGCCACAGCGCCAGCGCCGCACGCAGCCGGGCCGACGCGGTGGCGTCGTCCCCGCGCTCCGACGCCTCCGCCGCGCCGCGGGTCAGCCCTTCGAACTCCCGCAGGTCCAGCACGCCGTGGTCGAGCCGGAGCACGTACCCGCCGGGCTCGGTGGCCAAGACGTCGCGGCCGGCGCCGCAGTCGGCCAGGGCGTGCCGCAGCCTCTTCACGTAGTTCTGCAGGGTGGTGCGGGCCGTCGAGGGCGGCGCCCCGCCCCAGATCCAGTCGATCAGCCTTTCGGCGGGCACCGGGCGGTCGGCGTTCAGCAGGAGCAGGGCTAGCAGATCGCGCTCCTTCGGCGCCGTGATCGCCACGGCCTCCCCCACGCGCTGGACGTCCAGCGGCCCCAGGACCCGATAGTGGAACACCCGCACCCCTCCCCTGCACCCGTTCGGGTATAGGGAGCTTACGGGAACTTTACGGGAACTCCCCGCTCGAGCCTCGCTAGCGATCCGCTAGTGGTGCCCTCGCATGCTGGCGCCACGTTGACCGCGCTACATCGGAGTTGCCTTCACTTTCCTCCCGCAGCGTCAACGAACGCACCGATGGTGCCGGATTTCGCCTTCGAACTCCCACAAGTGGTCGAGGCGACGGCCACGTACTCAAACCTGAGTATGGACGCCGGTCACGATAATGACAGGAACAAGCATTTATGTACGCCAGAACTGAAGCCGATGTTGAAGTGATCGTGACCTGGCAGAACAACGCCAGTCAGCTCCGCGGGACCAGCACCCGGGAGCGGATCAACCTGAAAGTCGGCGATCGGATGAACTTCGGCGTATCGAGCTGCACCGGCCAGTTCCAGCCCGGCGCGACGCCCAGCATCGGCGCCTTCGAGGTCTCAGACCGCCGACTGCTCTTCTCGAACTTCACCACCAGCACCACCTACGTGGTCGAGAACCTGGAGGGCGGCACGGAGCTGGTCAAGGCGCGCCCGCGCCACCTCGCCATGGTGGTCCCGTTCGAAATGTCACGGATTCTGATCCCGTCCAGCGAGGACGTGATCGAACTCACCGTCTTCGCTCCCGCGCCGCCCTTGCTCGGGCCCGCACAGGCCGCCACGGTCCCCGAGTCGGCGATGTCCAAGATGGACACGGCGAGCAAGTACTTCGCCGTTCTCGTCGCGCTGTGCGAGCCGCGGCTGCGCGGTTCCTCAATGGCCGCGGTGCCCTCCGTGCAGGAGGTGGTCAAACGACTCAGGGGGATCGAGCAGTTCAGGGATGCGAACCGCAGTAGCATCAACTACCACATCGATTATCTGACGGATCAAAAGCTCCCGGTCAGCCAGTGGGCGAAGTACGTGGATGAAGGCCGCATGCACTCCAAGCGCGAAGCCCTGGTCGCGTTCGCGCTCCGGTTCGACCTGGTGCGGGAGGAGCACCTCGATCTGCTCCCCGACCTGAACCGTTCGGGCCCGCGGCCCTCTTGAGGCGACGGGGTCACGCCGCGCGGCCGGTCTCCGTCGCCCGGGTTCCGGCCGCATCCGTCTCATGAGACACCGCGGGCGAGCCGCTTCGTCTCGGCTGGGCCGAGAACCCCGCAGTGCAGGTCCTCGAAAACCGCTCCCCGCGCAGCCTTCGGAGTCTCCGCCCTGAGACCGAGACGTATGTGGTCTATCCCCCGGGACCGGGCGTACTGGATCGGCAGGTGGAAGAGCAGGTTGACGTACAGCGCAAAGCGCTCGTCGCTGTCTTCGCCAGGCAGTCCGACCTCGTACACCTCCATTTCGTCCTCCCAGAGCAGGACTGTCTGCACGCCACGCAGACCGGGCGACTGGGCCGTGAGCGCCATCAGGTCCACAGCAGGATTCTGTTGCCAGTCGAAGTAGCGGAAGCTCACGAACTCGGACCGGTCCGGTTCGCCTTTGAGGGAGTTGTGCTCGGCTATCAACTCGGCGGCCCATGTCTCTATTTCGCACCACGGCGCCTCACTCACCGTCATGGGCACATCCGCGATCTTGCGCTGGTCCCGGCGGAGAGTGTTCCGGACCTTGGACGGGAGCGTGCTCTCCCACTGCGGGTCGGACAGGCCGAAGATGTGGGATTCACGTTCCAGCGCGGCCCAGACGATGGTGTCCTCGGTCGCCGCGGACAGCGCGTTCCGGGCATCGGTGTACATGTAGGGGAAGACCAGCGACCGGTCCTCGTCCACGGCGTGCCTGGCCAGTTCGACCAGGAGGCTGCGCAGTCGGGCCGGTGTCCGAGCAACCGCATCGACGTGGAAACCGGTGCGCCGGTCGGCACATCCGCCGACCAGCAGCGAATTTCCGGGGGAGCATCCGCCACCGGCGTCACCCAGCAGGTTCCATGACCGAGGATCGTAAAGCTTGTCGGGCCACGACTGGGTGCGGCACCGGTAGACCGGAACGGCCGCTCGCATCCGGTCTTCCTCGAACCAGCCGAGGTAGGACGTCAGCCATCTCGCGTCCTGCTCCTTCTGACGCAGCCGGTGGTAGGAGGAGGCGATACCAGCCGTTGTGTCGAGGGAGTCGAACTCCTTCTGGTCGAAATCTCCGATAGCCGAGGTAAAGCCCATAGCCATGTAGCAGCCCTCACGATCCCGTATGTACCGATACTGTTCAAGACCGGCGGGTGCCGGTGAGTTCGGGGTGGTCGCCGAAGTCGCCGGCGCTTCCCCGGCTGCCGGGCTGTCGGGCCGGCAGCCCCCGGCCACGAGGTTTCTCCGGAGGGGCGATCCGGGTGACCGGGCGGTCCCGCGTGGTCCGGAAGCAGCAAACGCGCTCATCGGCAGACCGAGGACTCTGCTTGCTCTGTCTGCCGACGTTCCCCGTCGGCAGCGGGCGAACCACGGCCGCTCGTGGGCCCCAGTCGCAACAGGGGGTTCGCCGTGTACGCGTCGGCCGTCCTGCGTCAAGCGTTCACTGCGAGGCGTGGTCCGATGCGGGCTTCGGGACGTCGCGCATGTGGCGGAGCGGGGAGAAGAACACGAACCAGCCAGCCGCCCAGGACCCGATGAAGGCCAGCCACAGCGCGGGCCGTACCCCGATCACCGTGCCGAGCACACCGCCGAGCACACCGCCGAGGGGCATCGTGCCCCACACCACCCAGCGCACCGCCGCGTTCATCCGGCCCATCAGTTCCGGCGGGGTCACCGACTGCCGGTAGCTGAGCTGTGCGACGTTGTAGACCATGCCTGCGAAGTAAGCGATGCCCCAGCCCAGCGGGAACAGCAGCACTCCCCAGCCCTCAAAGGCCATCGCGGCAACCACCTGTGGCGCGCTGAATACCAGCATCGACATCCAGATGATCCGCGCCGAACCGATCCTCTTCGCCAGCCGCCCGGCGAACGCGCCGCCGGCCATGCCACCGATCGCCGCGCCCGCCATGATCAGCCCGGTCAGCGCCGGACGCACGTGCAGTACGCGGATCAGGAACACCATCGCCAGCGCCGCACTCATGCCGGAGAACAGGTTGGCAGTACCCGTGCACGCCACGACCCGCCGCAGAATGCTGTGCCCGACGACGAACCGCAGACCCTCGGTGATCCGCCGCCGCAGCGGCTCGTCCACCCGCGGCGCCGGCGGCGGCTCCTCGCGCTTCCTGATCCCGAGGATCGACAGGACCGACACTAGGTACGACAGCGCGTCGGCCGTCATCGCACCCGCCGCCCCCAACAGCCCGACCAGGCCACCGCCCAGACTCGGACCGCCGAGCTGCGCGAATGCCTGCGTCGCCCCCATCTTGCCGTTCGCGGCCATCAGACGATCGGCACCGATCAACGACGGTACGTAACTCTGGTACGACACGTCGAAGAACACCGTGCACACACCAGCCGCCACCGCGACCGCGTACAGCTGGGCCATCGTCAGGACGCCGAACGCGGACGCCACCGGTATCGAGCCGATCAGCACCAGGCGGAGCACGTTGCAGATCATCATGATGGAGCGTTTGGGGCGGGCGTCCACGATCGCACCGGCCGGCAGCGCGATCACCGCGAACGCCAGCGTGGTGGCCGCGGTCAGCAATCCGACCTCCAGCGTGCTCGCCTGCAGTGCGACGACCGCGAGCAACGGCAAAGCGATCTGAGTGACCGCCGATCCCATCTCACTGACCGTCTGACCGCCCCACAGCAGCATGAAATCACGCTGCCGCCATAGGCTCGGACCGTCGAGCTCTGGCTCGACATCCTGCAAATCTTTCGCTACTTCCGTCACGGCATGAACGTAGCATGGCCGGTTCTGCTCAAGTAATGGTTCGCGTCCTGATACTTGTTAGGACTTCAAAGGCCGCGGTGCGGGCACAATGAGTTCACGTCGCATCGGGCAGGGGTTCGGATGCGGCGGTTATTCCCCCTGCGCTGGAAGACGACAGGCCGGCTGGCTGACCGGCTACAGCGGTCGGCATTTCTTTGAATTCTCATCACCGAGCTGGTCCGCGGGCGCAGAACCGCGGCTTACGGCCGAAACGGGCGAACCACATGACCTACAAGCTTCCCTTGTTGAGCGCGCAACTCGCCTTCGGGCTGGATGCGCAGCGCTCGGGCCGGCGGGCCACGGTCACTTTGATGTTCCGTACGCCGCCGTCCCGGATGTCGGCGGACGACGTCCGTCGGGTACTGCAATCGGTGGTGCTCCGGAATCCAGCGCTTTCGTACCGGATCCGGTTTTCGCGCGGCGTCGCGTATCAGGAGTGGCACCCGACCGTCGAGTGCGATTTCCTCGAAATCCGGGCGGCGAGTGCGGATGCTGTTCCGGGACGGGCGATGGAAGTGATCGAGGAATTCGAGACGTCGCTGGACGGCGCCGCGATGGCCGCCCGGCTCATCCGCTCGCCCGAGAGCGACGACCTGCTGCTGGTCTTCGACCACGCGCTGGTCGACGAGCAGTCACTGCTGATCATCAAGCGGCAGTTGGACTCCCCATCGCCGCCGGACGAACGGCAGCCGGCGCTCTATCAGGCTAGCGTCGAAGACCGGAAGGCCTTCGAGGCCGCGGTCACGAACGGGGCTGGGATCGGATTCTGGGCGGACCGCTTGAAATCCGCCGTCGGTGATTTTCCTCAGGCGCAGGAGAAGCCGACCAGGGTCATCCTGATCGATTCACTCCCGGCCGTCGCCGTGCCCCGTTCTTTTCGCGGCTCGCTGTTCCCGTACGTTCTCTTCTCGATCCATCGCGCCCTGCGCGACGTGGGGGAGCCTGGGCCAACCGTGATCGGATATCCATGGGGTGGACGGAACGCCGCCTATTCCGATGTCGTCGGTTGTTTCATGAACACCGCGATCTCCGTCGACGCGTCCACGCCTCATCAGGCTCCGCAAGCCGCGGGTGAATTCCTCAATAGGTGGTACGAGGAGATCGACCATGCGGATGTGCCCTTCACCGCAGTGTCCGCGCTCCGATCCGGGTTCTCCGGTTCGCTCACGGCACAGCTGAGTTACACGCACAGTGCGGCGCGCCCGGTCAAGATCGCGGGGATCGAGGCGGTGGAAGTTGTCTCGACTCTAGGCCGTGCTCCGCAGTCGTCGGCTTTCCTGGCCGCCGCAACGGTCCGCGAGAACGATATTCAACTCCGGCTGCTCCTCGACGAGCAGGCGGTCGGTTATGGAGCCCAAGAATTTGGCGCCCGATGGCGCCATTGGCTAAACATTGCCATCTTGAGTTCCATCGAGCAAAAAGCCTGAAGATCCGAAGAGCAGTGCCAATGGAGAGTAAAACATGCAGAATTCCACCTCGACGAGCTCACTGTGGCGGCCGTGGACGCCTATCACCAAGCAGGTCAATTCGCTGCGGATCGTCGAGACGCGGGGCACTCGCGTCCGCGATGCGGACGGCAACTGGTACCTCGACGGCATCTCCGGTGTCCTGAACGCCTCGTGCGGACACGGGCATCCGCGGCTGATCGAAGCCGCGACGCGGCAGTTGCAGCAACTCGTCCACTACGACCCCATGGTGTCCAGCCACGATCCGGCGGAGACCCTGACGGCGCGGCTCGCCGAGATCCTGCCGGGTGAGCTGAACGAGACCTGTCTGCACAACAGCGGTTCGGAGGCCACCGAGGCGGCCCTGAGGATCGCCCTGCAGTACTGGCGCAACATCGGCGAGGACCGCAATCGGGTCATCACCTTCACAGCGGGGTACCACGGTTCCACCTATCTCGCCCAGCAGCTTTCGGGCCTGCCGTTCACCGTCAGCGAGTGGGCCCGGCCCTTCCCGGTCGACCACGTCGACATGCCGATGTCCGCGCGCGAGGTGCGGACCGAGGAAGGCTCCGATGCGCTGATCGCCCTGTTTGCCAAGGCCATCGAGACCGGCCCGCCGGCGGCGGCTGTCATGGTCGAGCCGCTGCTCGGCCTCGGCGGCTGCGTGGTCCTTCCCGCGGGATTCCTCGCGAGGCTCCGGCAGTTGTGCGACCAGCACGGCACGCTGCTGATCCTCGACGAGGTGTTCTGCGGATTCGGCCGCACCGGCAGGATGTTCGGCTTCGAGCATGATGGGATCACACCGGACATCGTCACCATGAGCAAGGGCATCAGTGGCGGATACATTCCGCTGGCAGCGACAACGGTCACCTCGGCAATCAAGGCGTCGTTCGAGCACGAGCCGGTCACTCAGGGCCTCCGTTACGGGCACACCACGGGCGGCCACGCCGTCGCGGCCGCCGTCGCGAACGCCGTGCTCGATGTGATGGCCGACGAGAAGCTCGTCGAGAACGCGGCCACGCAGGGTACGGCGCTGCTGGAGGGTCTGGGGGAGCTCGCTTCGTGCCCGCTGATCACCGACGTCCGTGGTCTCGGCCTGGTCGTCGCGATCGAGACTGACAGCCCGGATTCGGCTGCGGCCATCGCGGCGGGCGCGGCGCAGTCCGGCGTGATGACCCGTCACGAGCGCGGCGTGGTGCGGATCGCACCGCCGCTGACGCTCACCGCCGAGGATACGGCGGAAATGCTCCAGAAGATCGGCACTGCGGTCGACCGTGCCGCTGCTGCAGCCAGCCGCTGAACCGGCCGGCTCGCGCCGCGTGTGGCCTGAACCGCGGCGATCCGGGGTGAGCGGGAATTCCAGCGTCCAGATGTCGATCGACGGTGATCCTCACTGAATCCCGGACAGTTCGAGTCAAGAGGAGAAAATCACATGAGCAAGGCTGCCCTCGCCCCGGGTGCCGCAGGAGTCGATTGGCCCACGGCTGGTTCGGCAGTCGCCGAAACGGCCGCGGTGCCTTCGCCGCGGGAAGGACCTCTTCCTTCCTTCTGCGCCCCGACCGGCTCACCGTTCTCGTGGCTGCACGACACGGCGGAGACCATTCGTGACCGCATGCTGGTGAACGGGGCAGTACTCGTCCGCGGCCTCCCGCTGGACGGCCCGAACAGTCTGGTCGAGGCGCGAACCGCCCTGGGCATCACGATCCACACCCCCGTTGAGGCATTCAACCAGCGGAACGACTTCGGGAACGGCATCGTCTCGCCGATCGGCTGGCCGGACGAGCGGAACATCTGCCCGTTCCAGGAGGGCTCCTTCAGCCGGGCCTTCCCTTCGGTGGTGCTCACGGCGTGTATCACCGCGCCGGACGGCGATGGGCAGGCCCACCTGAGCGACACCCGACGGATCGCCGCCCACCTGCCCGCCACCCTCGCCGACCGGATCCGCACAGATGGCTGGACGATGACCCGGGTCTTCCACGACGGGTTCGGCATCTCATGGCGGGAGGCATTCGGCGTTGCGGACCGCGCGGAGCTCGACCGGCTCCTCGCGACCGCCGGGATCGAGTCTCACTGGCTCCCCAACGGCACGCTGCGCACCGTACGGCACCGACCCGGCGTCATCGAGCACCCGGCGACGGGCGACGAGTGCTGGTTCAACCAGATCTCCTTCCTCAACGCCGGCAGCCTGGAGCCGGCCGAGCGCGCCATCATGACCAAGGCATTCGGGCAGGACATCCCGATGGACACCTTCTTCGGTGACGGCTCTCCGCTGTCCGAGGAGGACCTGGCGGCCATACAGCACGCCTACGACTCGGTGAAGATCGGTGTCCCGTGGCGCAGCGGGGATCTCCTGATCACCGACAACATCCTGACGGCCCAGGGCCGGTCGTCGTTCGCCGGTTCCCCTGAATTCCTGCTCGCCCTCGGCGAGGAGTTCAGCCCCGGATCGGTCCGTCGGCGCTAGCTGCGACCGGCGAGGTCCACCGGGTCGCGGCCAAGGCACTAGACCCGTACTTCGCGGGTGACCGTTTCAGGTCTGTGGCCAGCGGGTTTGTGTGATGTCGGTGTCGAGGAGGTCGAGGAGGTGGAGTTGGACGCCGCGGTTGATCTGGACGGTTGGCGGGTCGGTGACGTTGCCGATCCGCAGGGTGAGTTGGCCGAGGTGATAGAGGATCATCCGGCCGGTGGGGCGGACGCGACGATTGTCCGGGTAGAGGCCGGGCATGGTCTCGTCGGGGCCGAGCGCGCGTCTGACCTGCCGCTCGATCAGGCAGAAGACCAGCAGGGTCAGGCAGATGACCTGGATCAGCGCGGCGACGCGCCGGTTGTGCTGGACGAAGACCGGGGCGACTGCGAGGGGGCCCTTGAAGTCGTGGTAACGGCGTTCGACGGTGCCCTGGCCCTTGTAGTGGATCAGTACCTGGTCCGGGCCGGCCTTCTCGGGCGGGAGGCTGGTGATGAGCGCGTGCCACCCGTCGACGGCTGCTTCGGCCTCGAGTACGTCCTGGTCGAAGTGCCAGGCCAGGCTGGGGGCGCCGTTCTCGTCGGCGGTGATCTTCCGACGCAGGCAGGAGGTGACGCGGCGCTTGGCCGTAATAACGCCGATCCGGGCGGCGATCTTCTCCCTCGTCCTTTAATGCTGCCCGCCCGCCGCTGTGGTGAGTCCGTCGAGGTCTGCGGCGGCTTTGGCCAGTCGTTTGGCGCGGGCCGCCTGCTGGCCGGCCGCGACGGCGGTGGAGTGGATCAGGATCCGGCGCATGGTCAGCGGTGGGTCGCTCTTGCGACGGCCGGTAAGCGTGTGGGTGTCCTCCAGAACCCTGTATGTCTCCCGCTCCGCCTCGGGTTTCCTCTCATCCCGCTGGGGAACCCAGTCGACGGGCTCGGCCCGCCCACGGTCCAGGGCCGCGTAGAACTCATCCTTGATCTGCGCGGCCGGGACCGGTGCGATGAACTCCACCCCGGCCTGGAGCAGGGCGCTGATGTTGGAGTAGGACACCAGCTTGGAGTCGGCGGCCATCAGGAAGTCAGGGGTGCCGGCCATCGCTTTGAGGTCGTTCATCGCTCCGACGACCTGGCTGACCTCGGCGGCGGCACCGTCGAAGACCCGGGCGTGCACGGGGATCCCGCCGTCGGCCGTCACCGCGAGCCCGGTCTGGATCTGTTTCAGATCCAGACGACGGTCCTTGGGATGTCCGTTGCAGGCGACAAGCGGATACCGCTCGTCCTGGTCATGGGCGGGGAAGGCACCGTGGACGGACATGCTGGTCATGTCCCAGTGCAGCCGGGAGACGTCGATCCCGAACTCGGTGATCGCCCGCGCACCGACCGTGCCCGCGACAACCTCCAGCTTCGGGGCGATCGCGTCGAGCGCGCGAGCCAGGCGATCGTCGTTGAGGAGGTCCGGTGTGATGCCGAAGACCTCCTCCACCGCCCAGGTGCGGGCCCAGTCCCCGACCCGCACCAGCGGTGCGGGCGAGGTCAGCCGGCTGGCCACCAGCGCCTCGATTACCTGTCCATGCGTCAGTGGGCGCTCGCCCCGCCCGGACACACCTCGTCGACGATCCCGGCCACGTCCAGCCGGCGCAGAAACTCGGCAGCGACAGGCAGAGCGCCCAGACGCTTTTCCGCCACGGACGTCACCACAACTTCAAGGCGCTGACGCTCAGATCGTGGCCGCGGGGACCGGGAAGTCATCGACACATCCGGACCAACGCCAGACGACCGGTCCGGGACACTCCCGGACCGGTCACACCATACGAATCAACGACCCGCGAAGTACGGGACTAGAAGCAGAAGGCAGCGACGAGGTCCTGCCTTCCATCCCCACCCATCGAGTTGCTGGATTGCCAGCACCCAACAAAGGGAGACACAGGTCATGGTGCAGCTTCTTCGAGAGGCGACCCTGCAAGAGATCAAGGACCACCTGGAACTGGTGGTGGAGAACGGAAGCAGCATGAGTTTCCAGGACTCGGAGTCGGTGGTCCGCCGCCTCTCCGAGCCCAACGCGCTACGTTCCCTGCTCGGCCAGATCATGGAGGACGAAGACGCTCTCGCGGAGATCGCCGCCCGCTCGTACTACCACGCGAACGCCTTCCTGAAAGTCGTGCTCCTGGCCGGCGACAAGAACCCGTGGAAGCTTCGCCTCCACGTCTGGCACCCGCAGCCGGACGCCTTGGGGACCATCACCGAAGACATCCACTCGCACCGCTGGGACTTCACGACCGCTCTCGTGGTAGGAGAGTACTTCGCCCGCGAGTTCCAGATCGGCCCCGGCGAGGAGTACTACCACTTCAAGTACCTGCCGGTGGGCGAGGGCCAGGCCTTCTCCCTGGAGGCGCAGGGCACGGAACGTCTGCGCAGCGTGTTCGAGGCGATCCTGCCGGCCGGCACGGTGTACCACATCAGCCACGAGGTCCTGCACTGCATTTCGCGGTCGGCCGGCAAAGCGGCGGCCTCGGTCGTCCTGCAGCGGCCCGCTGTGGAGGAGTTCACGAACGTCTTCCGGACGTCCCCGGTTGCCGAGCAAGGCAAGAGCGAGATCAAGGTGCAGCGGCCATCCGTGGACCAGCTGCGGGCCGAACTGGCGCACTTCCTGAGCTGGCTCGACTGACCTCGCACCTCCGTGACAGCCCGTCGGTTCATGCGGCTGGTGGTTCGGGCCCCCCGATCTGGTGACGGGTCCGCGGATGGTCGCTGCGCGCCGGAGCGTGACGGACGGTCTGCGGTCTGCAGGGTGGGGCCGCGACGGCGAGACGGGGCGGCTCGTGTCGCGGTCCGTCCGACATCCAGCAGCAGGCTCCCGGAAATCCGGGAACGGGTGGGAACGCGGACTTCTGCGCGCCGCCCGTTCGTCCACCGGGCGCCGCGGATCAGCAGCCGGTTCCCTGACACCCGTGGTCGGCCAGGAGGCCGGTTCGGAAGCGTCAGACCCTTCCTCAAGACCTGAGAGACAACTCATGCGCGATGCCATAGCCGCTGACCAGCAGCGGTCCCACCTCAATAAGGCCGTGTCCCTGCCCAATCTGTTCCGTCAGGTCGCGGCGGTTCGCGGCGATGCTCCGGCACTTCGCGACGACGGACGGACGCTGAGCTACCGCGAGCTCGACCTCGTCTCGGACCAACTGGCGGCGAAGCTGGTGGCGGAGGGGGTCCTGCCCGGCGATCGGGTCGGGATCCTGCTCCAGCGCTCGGCCGAGGTCCAGATCTCCATCCTCGCTGTGATGAAGGCGGGCGCTGCCTACGTACCGCTCGAACCGTCCTACCCTGCGGAGCGGCTGCGGTTCCTGGTGGGCGACGCCGGTCTGGAGCTGGTCATCGGCGACGCCGAGCACCTGGCTGCCAGCGGGCTCACGGACGTCCGTGCGGTCGCGCCAAACATCGACGGGGACACACCGCCGCTGCCGCATGTCGAACCCGACGGCAGCGGACTGGCGTACATCATCTACACCTCCGGTTCGACCGGCACCCCGAAGGGCTGCATGGTCACCCATGACAACGTGCTCGAACTGCTGCGCGGCGCGCTGTCCGTGTTCGACCTGAACACCCAGGACCGCATCACGCTCTTCCACCCGTTCATTTTCGACGCCTCCGTCTTCGAGTTCTGGCTGGCGATGGCGTCCGGGGCCACGTCCGTCGTCGTTCCGCATCCGGTGGCACAGTCGGTACCCGACTTTCTCGAGCTGCTCCGCCGAGAAGCCGTGACTCTGATTTCCCAAGTCCCCACCGCCCTGCGGGCGCTCGCCCATTCCTACGAAGAGGCCGGCCGGCCGCAACTCGCCCTGCGCTACCTCCTTCTCGGCGGCGAGAGCGTGGAGCTCGGCGTGATCTCGGCTTTCCTGGAGAACTATCAGGGTTCCCCACCGAAGGTCGTCAACGTCTTCGGCCCGACCGAGGCGACGTGTGTCGCGACCTGCCGGGTTTTGACACGAGCAGACCTGGACGGTCCCGTGCGCTCGCCGATCGGCACTGCACTCCCCCACCTGCTCGTGGAGGTGCGCGGTGAGGGGATGGAACCGCTGGCAGACGGCGAGGTCGGAGAACTGGTGATCGCCGGCCCAGGGGTGGCGGTGGGGTATCTGGGGCGGCCCGAGCTGACGGCCGAACGTTTTGTCGTGATCGACACCCCGACAGGGCCACTGCGCTACTACCGGACCGGGGACCTGGCAAGACGGTTGCCGGACGGCTCCTTCGAATACCTCGGCCGCAATGACCAGCAGGTCAAGGTACGGGGGGCTCGGGTCGAACTCGGCGAGGTGGAGGCCTTCCTACGCACCCACGGACTGGTCAAGGACGCCGCTGCCGCCGTGGTCACCACCGCGGCCGGCGCCCAGTTCTTCGTCGCCTGCGTGGTGCTGGCAGATCAGGCCCCGGCAAGGCCCGAGGCGCTGCTACGGCAGCACATGCTGCACAACGTGCCGCGCTTCATGGTGCCGGATCGCTACCAGTTCGTGCCCGAGCTGCCGTTGACGGCTTCGGGCAAGCTGGACCGCCGCGCGGTACAGGAGCTGGCTGGTCCGCGCCGAACTCGGCATAACGAGCGCTAGCGCACCCGACGCAGGTACGAACAGCAGCGTGCCCGGCAGCCGACGATCACTACGGCCCACCCGTACGGAATTCGGCCGACACAGAACCACCGTGGATATTCAGTCGTGCACAAAAAGGGGAATCAAAAGATGAAGCCAGCCGAGATCGCAGCACTCATGGCAGAGGTCCTGCAGGTCAACGAGGTCACTGAACACGATAATTTCTTCGAGCTGGGCGGCAGTTCACTTCTCGCAGTGGCACTCGTATCCAAGATAAACGAAAAGTCGAGCGCCGAGGTTTCCCTCATCGACCTGATCTACGCTCCCACCGCTGCCGGGATCACAGAGAGATTGGCACGTGGCGGCGCCCGCTGAACTGGATATTGACCAGCCTCCCAGGTCAAGCAGAAATGGAATCACATGCTCATTTGCGGAATCAAAGCCTCGCACGATGCAGCCGTGGCTGTAATCGAGGACAATCGACTGCTATTCAGTATCGAAATAGAGAAGATCAACAACGCACATCGCTACTCCTCGCTGGGTTCGTTGGAACGCGTTGCGGAGATTATCCGGAACGAAGGTATCGACCCGGATGACATCGACCAGTTCATTGTCGACGGATGGTGGGCGGAGGGTGGCGGTGACGAGCCGTCCGTGGTGACATCGGCGAAATCGACCACTTTCCACCTCCCGGTTGCTCCCTACGTGGAAAATCCGCAATCCCCTGCCGTCCTCCAGCGGCACCGCTTCGACGACTACATGTTCAACGGACGGGGAATCGGCTATGCAAGCTATCACCACACCACTGGCCATGTGCTAGGCGCATACTGCACCAGCCCGTTCGCCCAGAAGGGTGAGGGTGCACTCGTCGTTGCTTGGGATGGCGCGGTGAGTCCTCGCCTGTACTGGGTGGACCCCAAAGAATATTCTGTAAAGTCCCTCGGCCCCCTCATGTGGATGAGCGGGAACATGTTCGCGGACTTCTGTTCCCACTTCGAACCATTTTACAGCCCCACTTACGAAGACGTCGACGGACGTCACGACGAAGCCTCCCTGCTGAACCATCTGGGCATCGCTGGAAAAGCAATGGCGTATGCAGCGCTCGGGTCGGTACACCATTCCACGTTCTCGTATTTCGACGCCTTTTTTGGCTCACTCCAAGGAGTGTCCAGGAGTGATGCATTCGAGCTGGGCAAACGAGTGGTCGACGAACGCGGCGGAATCTTCGAGGGTCCGAGCAGTCGTGCCGGAGTCTTTCACGGTCTGACTGGCGCGGACATCGTAGCCTCGTTCCAGCACTATTTGGGACGGCTTCTCTGCGACCGGCTGACGGATTTCACAACCCGCAATTTCCCCGAGCAGAGCGTGAATCTCGTGATGGCGGGCGGGTGCGCGCTGAACATCAAATGGAACGCCATGCTTCGCGACAGCGGCCTCTTCAGTTCCATATGGACCCCGCCGTTCCCAAACGACGCGGGAGCCGCCATCGGCGCGGCCTGCTCCGAAATGTTCACTTCCCGGCAGTCGGCGGCACTGACATGGGACGTCTACAGCGGCCCGTCGCTCACTCCGGAGCCGGTACCCGTCGGCTGGGCGGCTGCGGCGTGTGACGAGCGCCAGCTCGCACGCCTCCTCCACGAGGAAGGCGAACCGGTCGTCGTACTGTCCGGGCGAGCCGAACTCGGCCCGCGGGCGCTCGGGAACCGAAGCATCTTGGCCCCGGCCGTTGATCCGGGAATGAAAACTCGCCTCAATGAGATCAAGCGGCGCGCCGGCTATCGCCCGGTCGCCCCGATCTGCCTTGCGGAAGAATCGGCAGAAGTGTTCTCCCCTGGCGGCGTGGACCCCTACATGCTATTCGAGCACACTGTGCGGCCGGAATGGCGTGAGCGGGTCCCCGCAATTATGCACCTGGATGCCACCGCGCGCCTTCAGACCGTCGACGACACGTCGAGCTCGCGCGTGACTCGTATCCTGAGGGAGTACCACGCACTCTCGGGGATTCCGCTCCTCTGTAACACCAGCGCCAACCGCAACGGCAGTGGCTTCTTTCCAGATGTGGCGTCGGCCGCCCTGTGGGGCCGGACTGCGTACATTTGGTCGGACGGCACCTTGTATTCCCGGTCAAGCTGACCGTCCGTTCTTTGAATTCTGTCACGGGCCCAGCCGCCGAGCGGTTCGGCGGTCCTCGGACGCGTGGCGGCGGGAGCGCAGGGTTTCCGTCCCTGCGCTCCCAGATGGCGATGCCCGAAGGGAACGCGGCGACATCGAGCCGACGCATCTCGTCGCGGTGGTCAGCCGGGCCGCGGACGCCGTGGTGCAGCCGGTTCCCGACCTAGGCAACTTCCTGAGCCGCCCATGCACACCGGGTGCCTTGTGCATGACGGCCAGGTCGATGGCGGTCAACGGTTGGATGGCCGTAACGGCCGGCCCGAGAGCCCGAGCTCAACCCGTACGGCGGGCGACCGCGGTCACGGGTTGAGGCTCGGGTGGTTCCCGCGCGGGTGAGCCCGCAGTGCCTGCAGGTGTACGCAGATACCGCGTCACGAGCGTCGGCGCGGAGGCCGACGCCGACGCCGACGCCGACGCGTTCGAGCATCCGCCGGACATCCCCCGTACGGGGTGCCGGCGGGGGCTGGTCAAAGGGCAGCCGGAAGCCGTGTCAGGGGTCATGGCTGTCTGCTCCGGCACGAGTCGGACGTCGGTCGGAGCCTTCGCCGACCGGTTCTCGGGAAACGCGAAGGGCGCGACCGACACGGAGGGCGGGACGCGCTTCCTGTTCATCGGAGTCTTCGATGCGAAGGTCATGTGCCGGTTCATCGTCCGGCCGGATGCGCGACCCACCGCCCGAAGGTCGTCCGAGCGGGAGTGTCGGCCACGACGAGAGCGAGCTGCGCCTCTTGCCCTCGTACTCGCCCGAGCGACCCGGCCAGGAACACGGTGAGTCTCTGATCAATACGCCAGAACACTCACCTGGCAATACGAGTGGTCAGACTCGGTCGCCGCCACAGTAGTGGTGATCAGCCGCATCGCATGGCCGTAGAGGATGAAATCCTTCTGAACGCCCTTGGGCGTTGTGGGAGTTCCCTCGAACGCATTGAGATATACACCCGGCCGCAGAACGCCTGCGAGCACTTCCCCTATCTGACCATGGTTCAAGTCCATGGCGGCGAGGGCAGTGCCGGAATCGCCGATCGCCAGCAGATCTTCCGTGAGCATGTCCCACATCTGCGCGAATCTCGGCTCGGCGGAGTTCGCGCCGAAGCGATGCAGGGGGAAACAGTGCCCGTTTATGAGACCGAGCTTGCGATCCCCCAGATCTACCGACGCGACTGCATAGCCCTTGTCATGGAGTCTCCACTCGTCCCCGTTCGGGCCGGAAGCCTCCAGCCGAGGATTTGGAAAGGTCTTGTACACCGCATCCTTGATGGGAAACCGGGACAGGATCCCGAGTGCCAAGGAAGCATTCTCGGCCAAATGGGATGCGCTGGTGGGGAACGATGCGAAGTACGCGTATCCGGCGGACCTCGCCAGATATTCCGACTGGCTTTCTCGCCGTCCATGATAATCATGAGCCTCTTGCAGACAGACCACGTCAGGAAGATATTCCTTCAGGACTGAAACGTGATAATCCAGCGATGGACTCCTGCCTCGCTGATGGGACTCGCCAAGGATTCCGCCCCCGATGTTCCACGTCGCGAGCTTCAGAGGTATAGATCTCATGCATGAATCCTGTAAAGAGAGGGAGGAGGGCGGCCGGAACAATTCCGGCACGCGTTGTCGACCGCGACAAGATCCAGGGAACACCAAGGTGGAGCCAGTACAGCCCGCGACGTTCTCCCAGCGGTAGCCGGGGGGAAACGCCGCGGGCCGGAAGACGATTTGACGCCGGGCCCAAGCGCAGGCGCTGCCTGCGCGGGCTCGTCGGCACCCGTGCTTCAGTCCGCCTCGCGCACCACATCCGCCACGATCGCCGCAGCGGCGGAGATGTCCGGCGAGCTGAGACCGCGATGGGTGACGGCCCGGATCCGACCGTGGCCGAAGTCGGCCATCGCCAGGCCCCGCTGTCTCGCGGCGTGCAGGAAGCGCTTGTCGTCCAGCCCCTTGGCCGTGACACGGAACAGGACGATGTTCGTGGTGACCGAGCTCGCGTCGACCTCGATGCCGTCCACATCCGCCAGGCCCGCCGCCAGCTGCGCCGCGAGCTCGTGGTCCTCGGCGAGCCGGTCGATCATGGACGTCAGCGCAACCACCCCGGCTGCCGCGAAGACGCCCGCCTGCCGCATGCCGCCGCCGAGCATCTTGCGGATCCGCCGCGCCCCTTCGATGAAGCCGGCGTCACCCGCCAGGATCGATCCGATGGGCGCCGACAGGCCCTTGGACAGGCAGAATTGGATCGAGTCGGCGTGGGCGGCGATGTGCTTCGCGGGCACGCCCGTCGCGACGGCGGCATTGAAGATCCTGGCGCCGTCCATGTGCACGGGGATGCCGTGCCCGGCGGCGAAGCCCCTGAGCTGAGCCAGATACACCTGACTCAGCACCTGGCCCCCCATCCGGTTGTGGGTGTTCTCCACACAGATGAGCCCCGGGAGCGCGAACTGCGGGTCGTCCGGGTCCGGGGGCAGAGCCGCTGCCAGGTCGTCCATCGCGAGAGTACCGTCGGACTGAGTGGGTATCGGCTCGTACACGATCCCACCGCACACGCTCGCCCCGCCGGCTTCGTAGAGATAGATGTCGCTCTCGTTACCGACAAGCACTTTTCCGCCCCGCGGCACGTGTACGAGCAAGGCGGCCAGGTTCGCCATGGTTCCGCTGGGCATCAGGCACGCGGCGGCCTTGCCGACCATTCCCGCGGCGAGTTCCTCAAGGCGGTTGACCGTCGGGTCCTCGCCGTACACGTCGTCCCCGAGCACTGCCTGCGTCATCGCCGACACCATCTGCGGGGTGGGCAGCGTGAAGGTGTCGCTTCTCATCTCGATCATGTCAGGCTCGCCCTCGCTTCTTCGTTCGCCAACTGGACGGTGATGCAGTTCAGTGCGGCATCGAGCGACTGGTCGAGCTGCGCGACCGAGCTGGCCGAGGCGATGACGTAACCGATCCGGTCGTAGGCGTCGGTGGCCGGCCGAACCGGGTCGCCCGGCCGACGCGAGATCTGGACTTCGGTGACACCGCGGAGCTGCCGGGCCGACTCGACGCCGTCCAGGCTCGCCAGCTGTCCCTCCGCGGGGCACGTGACGAAGGCGACCCCGGTCGGGCTCAGCGGTCCCCACGGCAGCTCGATGGTCATCCCGGCCGCCGCGCGCAGCTGCTGCGTCAGCAGGTCGGGGCCGCCGGCCTGCCTGATCAGCTCGGGGATCATGCCACCCGCGAGCCGGGCATTGATCTCGATGATCGTCGGCCCGGCGGCGGTCAGGCGCAGCTCGGTGTGGCACGCGCCGTGGCGCAACCCGATGGTCTCTATGGCGGTCCGGACGGCTTGCTCGATCTCGCGGGCCGCCGCCTCGTCCAGCAGGGCCGGGAAGGTGTGTCGCAGCTCGACGAACGAGGGCGGTGCGGACAGCGTCTTGCGGGTGATGCCCACCACGTGGAGCACGCCGTTGGCGAAGATCGCCTCCACGCTGAACTCTGGACCCTGGGCGAGCTCCTCGACCAGCACCTCCGGCGGGACGGCCTGCCCCCGCACGTTGTGGGTGACCGCGAGCAGCTTCGCTGCGTGATCCTGTGCCTGCTCGACGGAGGTGCACAGCAGCACGCCGCTCGACGCCGAGTCGGAGGCCGGCTTGACCACGCACGGCAGGCCGGTCGCCGCGACCGCAGCGGGCACCTCGGCCGCCCGTGCCACGGGTACCGAGACCGGCTGGGGCAGTCCCGCGTTCGCCAGCATCCGACGGGTCACCGACTTGCGGCGGCAGGCGCGCACCGCGGCGGGCGGATTGGCGGGCACACCTAGCGAGGCTGCCAGGGAGGCGGCGGCCTCCAGGTAGAACTCGCTCGTGGTGGTGACGCCGCCCACCTCGTCGGGTTCGATGTGGGCGCGCACGGCCGCTTCCAGCGCGTCGGCATGGTTGGTGTCGCAGCGGATGACCTGGCAGTCGGCCTCGCCGATGCCCGGGTAGCGGCTTGGCAGGTTGGTGAGCAGGACCGGTGCCAGGCCGAGGTCCCGGGCACGGGAGAACGCGAGCATGCCGGTGCCCGTGGTGTTCGACTCGACGAACAGCAGGCGCCGCCGCGGCGAGGACGGCACCCGGGACCGCGCCCAGCCGTCGACCTCAGTGCCGTAGGGCACCTCGATCGGCTCGGCCCGGACGGGGAGTTCGTCGAGACCGGCCTGTTGCCCGTAGTCGTCGTGGTAGATCGAGTCGGCGTAACGGTCGCCCCGGTCGGGGAAGATACCGACGATGCGGGTGCCGGGTGCGGCGGTGGCGGCCAGGTGCTTCAGCACCCGGTAGACCGACCCGGAGGAGTTCCCGGCGAATATGCCCTCGTCGCGTGCGAGGTCACGGGTGGCGACGAAGGCCTCCCGATCGTTCAACCAGTGGATCTCGTCGATCTCCCCGTAGTCCAGGTTGCCCGGGATCAGGCTGTTGCCGATGCCGCTCTGCCTTCGTCCCGGTTGGTCTGGCTGGCCGAACAGGACGCTGCCGACGGCGTCGACGCCGACTACCCGCAGCGCATCGGACTTCCCGGCGGCCTCCAGCGCCCGGCGCAGGGCGCGGGCGGTGCCGCACAGCGAGCCGCCGCTGCCTGTGGCGCCGACCAGCACATCGATCGTGCCCAGGTCCGCTACCAGCTCCTGTGCCAGAGCGGCGTAAGCGAGCGGGTTCTGCGGGTTCGTGTACTGCCGCGGCCAGAACGCCCCCGGATACTCCTCGCGGAGGGCGGCCAGCCGCTCCAGCCGGGCACTCTGCCAGCCGTTCGCGGTCATCGCCTCGACCACGTGCACCGAGCAGCCGAGTGCCTTCAGCTTCGCGAGGGTGATCGCGTCGATGCGGGGATCCGTGACGATGTGCACCGGATGGCCGAGTGAGCTGCCCACCAGGGCCAGTCCCAGCGCCATCGTGCCCGAGGAGCTTTCGATGATGGGCGCGCCGGGGGCGAGTACCCCGTTCTCGCGCGCCTCGGTGATGACCTGACGGGCGACCCGGTCCTTCATCGCGAACAGGTTCTGCAGTTCAAGCTTGGCCACCGCCGTCACGCCTGCTGGCGCCGCCCGTAGCCGCACGGCGGGCGTATGCCCGATGGCGTCGACGAGGTCATTGAAGATCATTGCTTGTTCCACTTCCTGTGGGCTCAAAGCCCAACGTCTGGTAGCAGTACACTCGTTCGCGGTGTACGAGATGACCGCACCGGTTGATGGCCTCGGCCAGGCGGCTCCGGAAACCCGGGAGGTCGTGCGGGATCATCAGGCCGATCGTCGATCCGCTGTGCGCGGTCACCACGCCGACCCCGCCGATCTCGGCGCTGAGGGCGGTCATCGCACTCAGCGTCCGCTTGCGGCACAGTCGCTGATTGAGGTGGGCGCTGCGGGTCGCCACCCGGCCGATCGCCGCGACGTCACCGGCCCGCAGTGCCGTCCGCGCCTCGTCCAGCAGCCGGGCGTATTCGTGCCGCTCCTCGGCCGTGAAGTTCTTTGGGATCCGGTTGAACGCGACGGTGTCTACGGTGCCGCCTTCGTCGATGCCCACGATGGTCATCGGCGGCAGAACGCCCAGCCTGGCCAGCAGCGCCACATTGCGGTGCTCGAACGCCACCACCCCCGGATACATGACTCCGTCCGTCGGCTCGATCTGCCGCAGCAGGTCCTCGATGAGCGGCGGCGGCATGTCGGTGCCGAGTGCACTCCCCACAGCCCGCGCCGTCGCCACCAGATCGGCGGAGGAACTCGCCAGACCCTTTCCCTCCGGGAGCGAGCCGCTCAGCGTGAGCGTTCCACCGCCGCCGGCCGCCCGGGCGAGCACGGTCTCGGCGACCCGGCGGGCCTTCGACTTGGCGGCCGGGAACACCTCGACGCCGTCGCGGGCGCTGTCGTACTCGAACGTGGCGGTGGCCCACCGGGCGATCGGCAGGGTAACCAGGAAGTCCGGACCGTCGTCCGGCAGTGCACCCTGCAGCAGCTCCCCGAACGTACCGAAAGCGGAGCTCACCGCGACGGCCCGGGCGGGAGATCCGTGGTGCCGGGACGGGCGCGCGACCAGCTGCGGGACCAGCTGTCGGCCCGTCATCCCGCGCTCCCCACCGCGGGCGACAGGGCGGCGTCGGTGGCGGTGATCGCATTCCGCACGGTTGCCCTGCGGTTCTTCCATTCGGCCGTCAGCACGTCGAGGCGATTTCGCTGCTCGGCCAGCAGCACCAGCACGGAGGCGGGGCCGGCCGAGCCCGCGGACACCTTCGCGCGCAGTTGCGCGTCGACGTCCGTGGAGTTGGCCAGGTACGAGGCGGAGTCCTCCACCGGGTAGCCCGCCTCGCGGGCGGCCGCGGCGAGCGCGGCCGGGTCGCTGAGGCCGGCCCGGCCTGCGCCCTCGGTGAGCACGGCGGTGACGTACCGGCCGGCGATGACCTGAGCGGTCCGCCACGGCACTCCGGCCCGCAGTGTCAGCTCGTTGGCCAGGCTGAAACCGCCGAAGTGGTCCTCCTCGCAGACCGCACGCATCCGGTCGGTCCGCCACTGCAGCCGGTCGACAACCAGGGTGAAGCCGGCCAGCACCGAGCGGGCCGTGTCGAACATCGTACTTGCGTGCAGGCCCGCTTCCTTGGACACCTCCACCATGTTGCTGTACGGCGTGTTCCGCTGACCGGTGGCGAAGTCGACGTAGAACGCGGTCAGGTGGGCGGTGCGGCCGCGGAGGCGCTCCAGCAGCGGATAGTTCTTCTTCTGTGGCATGGCCGCGGAAATGCCTGCCAGTTCGTCCGGCAGCTCGACCAGCCCGTACGCGCTCGACGACCACGCCATCAGGTCGGTCAGGAAGCGGCTGAAGCCCACGCCTGCCGAGGCGATGTCCGCAGCGATGTCGAGCAGCCAGTCCCGGGACGCGACCGCGGCCAGCGCATGCGGAACCGGGCCGGTGCAGCCGATCGCCTGCGCCAGCCAGTCACGGTCCCAGGCCAGTTCCTGCCCGGCCATGGGTCCGGCGCCGAGCTGCGCATAGTTGATCCGGTCGTAGGTGCCGAGCAGCCTCGACGCCACACCCAGCGCATGCTCCGCCACGGCACTGAGGTAGAAGCCGGGGGTGACGATCTGCGCCGCCTGCAGGTGCGTGTACCCGGGCATCGGCGAGGTGACGTCCTGGGCGGCCCGCTCGTGCGCGGCTTCGGCCAACTGCAGGAGCATGGCTGCGATCTCGGTCACCTGCTCGCGTCCGTAGAGCAGTTGGGCACAGGCCTGCAGGTCGTTGCGGCTCCGGTCGACGTGCCAAGCCGGCACCGGCTCCGGCAGCGCCTTGGCCACCCCGGCCTCCATCGCCAGTGCGATGTCCGACAGTGCGGCGCCGGCGCCGGCGGTGAGCTCCTCTGCGGTCAGCCCGTCGAGCGCCACCGCAAGCCAACCCACCTGACGGACCGTGAGGACGCCCAGGCGACGGTACTCGCGCAGCAGCGCCTTCTCTATCAGCACGTACCAGCTCAGCAGGTTGGCGACTTCATGCCGGAACTGCGGTTCGAGGAACTCCTGCCTGATGAAGTCGTCGGGCGCTGCCGCGAGACGGCCGGTCAGCCTCAACGGGTGCCGCCCATCTCCATGGCCGAGATGGTCGCGGCGACCAGATCCGCCGCCGCGGCGGGGTGGCTGCGGACGAAATACCGGCCCGCGCCATCGAACTCGGCGAACTGCGCCGTGGGAAGCAGGGCAGAGTAGCGGGCCGTGGCATCGCTCTCGCCCGGCGCCCGTGGGATCGGGATGATGGTCGTGGGCAGGTCGAGGGCCGGGGCGCCCGCGCCGAGGTAGCGTTCCGCCTCGCCTAGGTCGTGCAGGTAGGCGCGCTCGACCAGCTCGCCGCGGGTCGACCGCCACTGGTCGACGTCGGTGAGCGCGCCGGCGTCGCGCAGCCAGGCGCCGACGTCTGCCGGGCCGGCCGCCTCGCCGCCCGCGGTCTGCTGCTGGGCGGCCGCCGCCAGGAACAGGTGCTGTGGCGGCGCGCCCGCGGCCTGGAGCGACCGGCCGGTCTCCAGCGCGAGCGCCACGCCCGCGCCGTGTCCCCACAGCGCCACCGGCTGTTCGATCCGGTCGAGGATCTCGTGGCACAGCCTGTCGGCCAGCCGGTCGAGGCCGACCAGTTCGTCGTCCGGCCGGGCGACGTCGTGGCCGGGCAGCTCCACCGCGTACACCGCCACGTCCGAGGAGGACAGTGCCCGCGCCATCGCCTCGAAGTTGAGCGCGTTGCCCGCCTCGTACGGCACGCACACCAGGGCCACCGATGCCTTCTCCGGCACCGACAGCGGCTGCAGCAGCGAGGTGCCGCCCGAGCCGGTGCTGTCTGCGGCCGCGGCCAGGTGTGCCAGGACCGGGTTCGCCATCAGGTCGACCAGCGAGATCAGCCCGCCGAGCTGCACGACGAGCCGGACGCCCGCCAGCGAACCGCCCCCGCAAAGGAAGAAGTCGTCATCGCGCCCGATCTCGTCGAGCGGCAGGCCCAGCACCTCCGCCCAGGCGGTGGCGATCCTCCGCTCGGTGGCGGTATGCGGCGGCATCAGGGTGTTGCCGTTGGCGCTGCTGGTCTCAAGGTCCGCCAGCGCTCGCTTGTCGACCTTGCCGTTGTCGGTGAGGGGGAGCTCGGGCAGCCAGCGCAGCGTGCGCGGCACCAGTTGCAGTGGCAGCAGTTCCGCCAGCTGCTCACGGGCGGCCGGGATCGCCGCCGCTGCGGTGTAGAAGCCCGCCAGTCGCTTGCTCGCGCCGTCGGGCATCACGATCACGCATGCCGACCGGACCCCTGGCACCCGCAGCAGCTGGGACTCGACCTCGCCGACCTCGACCCGGACACCGCTGATCTTCACCTGTTCGTCCCGGCGGCCGACGAACCTGAGCCGTCCGTCCGCCAGCCAGTGCCCGTAGTCCCCGGTGCGGTAGCGGCGCAGCCCGGGCCGGACCGGGTCGTGGCCGAACGCCTCCGCCGTGTGCTCCGGATCGTTGATGTAGCCGCGGCCGACACAGACGCCGGAGAAGGTGATCTCGCCGATCGCCTCGTCCGTCACCGGCAGCCCGTCCGCGCCGATCACGTCGACCAGGACGTTCGCGATGGGCACACCGACGGCGACCTGCTCGCCGTCCGCCATGCTGCGGATGACCTCGTGCGTGGTGTCGTCCGACGCCTCGGTGGCACCATAGGCGTTGACCACGGGTACCGCCGGGCACTGCGCGAACCAGCGGGTGAGCACCTGCTGGCTCACCGCCTCGCCGGTGACGCCGAGCATCTGCAGCGAGTCCGGCGCGCAGTCCCCGCGCTCCAGCCGGGAGACGACCACATCCAGGTAGCTCGGGACGAGTTGCAGGACGCCTACGCTCTCGGCGGCCAGCAGCCGCAGCAGCGCGGGGACGTCCAGCATCACCTCCGGGTCGATGATCACGGTGCTGCCGCCGACGATCAGCGGCGCGACCGCCTGCCACAGCGAGATGTCGAAGCACTGGGACGCGGTCTGGGCGACTACCGTGCCCGGCTCCAGGCCGAAGGTGTCCGCCTTCGCCAGCAAGTGGTTGAGCATGCCGGCGTGCTCGCAGGCCGCTCCCTTAGGAGCGCCCGTCGACCCGGAGGTGAAGTAGATGTAGGCGAGCGCCCCGGCCGAAACCCGGCCCGGCCGTGCGTGGGCGGCGGCCTCCGGCGCCAGCGGCAGCGCGCGGACGGCAGCAGCCTCGATCGGGGCCGCAGACGCCTGCTCCTCAACCAGCGCCAGTCGGCAACCGCTGCGGCTCAGCAGGTCGGCGATGCGCTCGTCGGGATACGCCGGGTCGACCGGAAGGTAGACCCCGCCCGCCTTGAAGATGCCGAGAATCGCGGCCAGCCAGTCCAGCGAGCGCTGGCTGATGACCGCGACGACACCCTCCGGATCGAGCCCGACCGCCAGCAACGCCCCCGCGACCCGGTCCGCGGCGGCATCGAGCTCCGCGTAGGTCCAGCGGATGTCCCGGTGCACGGCGGCGACAGCCGAAGGCGTGTTGCGTGCGCACTCCTCAAAAAGCTCGTGGGCGCGGCGGTCGGGAAGCGACCGCATCGGGCCGACTCCGCGTGGCTGCTGACCGCTGACTGCCTCGACGTGCTCCGTCACAGTGCCAGCCTTTCTGGCCGAACGTAGTGGCGGCCTGGATTTTTGAGCGAACATGACTAAACGAGGAAATGTGCGTTGAAGCACCGCCGCGGGATCCGGAATGACGATTCGCCGACAGTTCAGAAACTACCGCGCTGCCGACGGGACGGGTTCTGCACAGGGCACCCACGGGTCGCCATGGGTGCACCTGTGCAGCAGGTTCCGTGCCGCGAAGTCATGAACCGCCGAAACGGGCTGGTCGATTCACGGTACGGTCACCGAGATGACCGGAATCATGGGGCCATAGGCCCAGATGCCCTCGCCTCGAAAATCCGGATCAACGGTCATCAAAATTCAAGTGGTACTCGGCCCGACGGCAACGGCCTCTCATGGGACGGATGCTAGTGAGATGCCGGCTTGCCCCGTACTGACATCGGTCAGGGCACCTGCCGCTGCCGCCCAGCAGCCGGTATAACCACAGCTCAGCAGGGTGAAAGCTGGATCGACCGCCCCCTGAGGCCAGGTCGGCGTACTGGCAGGTATCAGTACCGGCAGAGCGCCGGGGTGACCGCATACTCGACTCCAGTCGCATCGACAAGGAGACCCGGTGTTCCCGCTCAGCGCCCCCCAGCAAATCATTTGGCTGCAGCATCAGATGCTTCCTGAAAGCCGCGCCTACTACAGCACCGCAGTGGTCGGATTCCATGGTGAAATCGACCCTGCGCTGCTCCGCAAGTGCGTCACCGGCGCAGTCGATCGGAACGATGCATTCCGGCTCCGGCTCTGCGATGTGAACACTCCGATCGCCTACCAGGAAGTCGTGGAAGTCGACTTCGACATTCCTGAGTACGACCTGCGCGGCGCAGAGGACATCGAGGAGCGCAGGACCGAGCTGCTCCAGCGGCAGATGCACACCGAATTCGACCTGCACGCGGCCCCGCTGGTCCGCTGGACGCTGGTCCGTCTGGCGGACGACCACTGGCAGCTCTTCATGACCGAGCACCACTTGGTGCACGACGGCCGGTCGACGGTGGCGTTCCTCGGCGACGTGATCGAGCAGTACGCGGCGGAAGCGGCCGGCCGGCCGTTCGTCGCCAAGGACGCGCCCACTTACCAGGACTACGTCGCGTACACCACCTCCGACGAGTACCTCGAAATGATCGGCTCCGCCATCGAGTGGTGGATCGAAAACCTCGACGGCGCCACCTTCAATGTCGACTTTCCCACCCTGGGCACCCAGCGCTCGGGCCTGTTCGACTACCGGGGCGGCCAGTACCGCCAGTCGCTGTCCGCCGAGCTGATGGCCGGCGTACGCGCCGCAGCCCAGCAGAGCGGCCACACCGTCTTCGCCGCAATGCTGGCGGTCTACGGCGAGCTCTGCCGCCGCCACTCCGGCCAGGACGACCTGGTCATCGGCATCCCGTTGGCCAACCGCCCGGCCGAGTTCGCGAGCACCGTGGGCATGATGGTCAACACCGTGCCGGTCCGGCTGGCGATCGACCCGAGCACCCCGGCCGGCGAGGTCGGCCTGGACGCCATGGTCTCGCTCTTCGACGCCGTCGACCACGAGGCGGCCCCCGTGCAGGACCTGGTGAAGGCGCTCGGGCTCGGCGGCAAGGGCCTGGACAACCCCTTGTTCAACGTCACGTTCGGCATGCACGACCAGCCGTTCCCCGACGTGGACGTCCCGGGACTCTCGGTCGACATGCAGGTCGCGCTGAGCACCAATAGCGCCCGCTTCGACCTCAGCGTCTTCGTCACGCCCGCCAACGTGCTCCACGGGGGCGACGGCGACTGCGGTTACGAACTCAACTGGGACTACTCCACGCAGCGCTTCGGCCCCGAGGACGCCGAGCGGCTCGCCTCGGGTTTCGAAGCCCTGCTGCTCGCATACGCCACGCACCCGCTCGACCCGATCGGCACCCTGGCCCTGGACACGGTCGCGCCGCCGGTGCGCATCCGGCACGTCGAGGGCGACCGGGTGACCGACGGGGCCGCGCCGGTCACCGGGGGCGCAGGCGACGAAATCCGACCCACTTCGGCGGACAACTGCGAACAGCGCGCCGAATCGCCGTGGTTGCAGGCTTTCCGCGACATCCTCGAGCACGACGACATCGACCAGGACACCGACTTCTTCCAGGCCGGCGGCTACTCGCTGCTCGTCCCCATGCTGCTGTCGCGCTACGAGTCCCTCTCGGGCTGGCGGCCGCCGACCAGCCTGCTCTTCGAGTTCTCCTCGCCGATCCTGCTGGAAGCCGCGTCGGCCGAGCGGCGCCCAGCCGAGGTCGGCGTTGAGCGCTGACGACGAGCCGGCCGGCCACCGGGACAAGAAGCATCGGACGATGGCCGCGTACAAACGCACGGCCGCCGAAGCGGAACGCTTCAGCAAGCACGGCATCGACCTCACCGTCTACGGCCAGAACGCCCCGTCCGCGACGGTCGTCCACGTAAAGGTCGAGCGCGGGCACTTCCAGGAGTTCTACAACATCGAGAGCGCCTACATCTACTACATCGTCAGCGGCCGGGGCACGTTCCGTCTGAACGGGGAGTCCGTCGCAGTGAGCGCCACCGACCTGGTCACGGTCCCGCCGAACACCCGGATCCACTACTTCGGGACGATGGAGATGGTGCTGACCGTGGCACCCGCGTTCGACGAGTGCAATGAACGGCACGTCAGGTTCATCAGCGAGAGCGAGAACCCGTACTGACACCGGACCGCCGCTGCTGTGCCCGGAGATTCCGGGCACAGCAGGCGCACAGGCGGCAGCAGAACCCATACGTCACAGGACCGGACCCGGCATGCACGCACGCATGCTCGGGACGGCCTCGTTCCATGCCGGCCCAGGGGCCATGCGATGCCTCTCGGCCCATTCCTCCCGGGGCCGGACACCACTACCAGCTGGATGGAGGACGGCATGTCGATCACAGACGACGCCGCACTGCTCACCGACTACGGCCGGCGCTCTCTGGCCTCGCTACCGAATGAACTGGTGCTGCCCACGGATCGCCCGAGACCGGTGCGCGGCTCGTCCGTCATGGACGTGCACCGCTTCGGCCTCGCTCCCGAGACACACCGGGCCATTCTCGCGGCAGCCGGGGAAGCCGGGGCGACGCTGTCGGCGGTGGTCCACGCCGCCGTGGCTGCCCTGCTGACCCGTCTGGGGGCCGGTGGCGACGTTCCGCTCGCCGCTCCGGTGGCGACCCGGCCCGGTGTCCCGCTGGGCGGTCCGGCGCAATTCCTCGCGCACCACCGTGTCCTGCGCATCGACACCTCGCGCGACCCGAGCCTGCGCGAGCTGCTGGAGCAGGTGCAGGAGGTCGACCGTGCGGCTCGCGCGCTCGACGACGTGTCCGTCGAACGGCTGGCGGAAGTCGTGGACCTGGCCCCGTACGCCGGGCGGAGCCCGCTGGTCCAGGTCTGCGTGCGCGTGAACGAGCAGACCGGCGCGACGGGCACCTCTGGGTTCGACCTCGCCGTCGCTCTCACCGAGTGCCATGACGGTCGGGAGCCGGCCGGCATCGTCGGAGAACTCGCCTACGACACCGATCTCTTCGACCGTGCGACGGCCGAGTCACTGGCCGAGCGGCTGGTCCGGCTGTTGACTGCATTCTCGGCCGAAGCGGGCACGCCGCTGTCCCGGGTGGAGCTGCTGTCCGGTCGGGAACGCCAGACGCTGCTGGAAACCTGGAACGGCGCACAGCGGGCGGCCGATGAGCACACGCTGGTGGAGCTGTTCGAGGCGCGGGTGCGGGCGACGCCCGACGCGGCGGCGGTAGAGGGCGGCGAGGTGTCGCTGACCTTCGCCGAGCTGAACGCCCGGGCGAACGCGCTCGCCCGGCGGCTGGTCGGGGACGGCATCCGGCTGGAGGAGCCGGTAGCCATCTTGATGAACCGGTCTCCGCAGCTCATCGTGGCCGTCCTGGCGACGCTCAAGGCCGGCGGCTGCTACCTGCCGCTGCACCTGGCCCACCCGGCCGAACGCATGCTCCGCACCATGGGGGACGCGGATGCCCGGATCCTGCTGACCGACGCGGCGCACGCCCGGCATGAGGCGGCGCTGAGCGCCGCGACGGCGATCGTGGTGCCGGAGGCCGGCCCGCACGGCTCGGACACGGCGAACCTCGACCGCAAGCCGCTGCCCGAACAGGCCGCGTACGTGATGTACACCTCGGGCTCGACCGGCGTTCCCAAGGGCATCCTCGTCTCCCACCGGAGCGTGGTGTGCCTGGCACTCGACACCAGCTGGAACGACAGCTCGCTGTCACGCATGCTGGTGCAGTCACCGCTGGCCTTCGACCCGTCGACGGGTGAGATCTGGCCGGCGCTGCTCCGGAACGGGCAGCTGGTGGTCGCACCGCCCGGAGACCTGGACGCGCGGGTGGTCAAAGGGCTTGTCGAGCGCCACGGCGTGACCAGCGCGCTGCTCTCCGGCGGGCTGTTCCGCATGATCGCCGACGATTCGGAGGATGCGTTCAGCGGGATGCTCGACGTGCACCTGGGCGGTGAGGTGATCTCGCCGGTCGCGGTGCGGAAGGTGCTGGAGGCCTGTCCCGGTCTCGTCGTGCGCCCCCAGTACGGACCCACCGAGGCCACCCTGGCCGTCACCCACCACCGGGTGGAGCGGGCAAACGAGCTGACCGGTGACGTCCCCATCGGGCGGCCGATGGACAACCGGCGCGTCTACGTGCTGGACGAGCACCTGAACCCGGTCCCGCCGAACACCACCGGCGAGCTGTACCTTGGCGGCGCCGGCCTGGCCCGCGGTTACCTGGGCAACCCCGGCTTGACCGCTGCACGGTTCCTGCCGGACCCGTTCCACGGCACCGGGGCACGGATGTACCGCACGGCCGACCTGGCCCGCTGGACCAGGGACGGCGTCCTGATGTTCGTCGGCCGAACCGACGACCAGGTCAAGGTGCGTGGCTATCGCATCGAGCTCGGCGAGGTCGAGACCGTCCTGGCCCGGCAGGAGTCGGTCCGGAAAGTCGCGGTGATCGTCAGGGAGGACCAGCCGGGCGACGAGCGCCTGGTGGCGTACGTCGTGCCGAGCGCAGGACGGACCGTCGACCCGGTGGTGCTCGCCGAGCAGGCGGGCACGACCCTGCCCGGCTACATGGTGCCGTCGGCGTTCGTCGCACTGTCCGAGCTTCCGCTGACGGCCAACGGGAAGCTGGACCGCACGGCGCTGCCGGCGCCGGACTACGGCGGCGGGTCCGGCCGCGGCCCCCGGACCTCCCGCGAGGAATGGCTGTGCGACCTGTTCGCCGAGGTGCTCGGCCTGCCGCGGGTCAGCATCGACGAGGGTTTCTTCACGCTGGGCGGGGACTCGCTGCTGGCGACCCGGCTGAGGGCCAAGATCCGGGCTGGCCTCGGGGTCGATCTCCGGGCGCAGGTGCTGGTCCGGAACCCGACGGTCGAGGAACTCGCGAAACTGCTCTGACCGGGCGGCAGGCAGGCTGGTCCTGTTTCGGAGGGCGGCCGCACACTGGTGCGGTCGCCCTCCGGGCGTTTGAACCAACGAACGAATGTCGTTACCTGTGGCCCTTGGCCGAGTGTCCGTCAGCTCAGCCATCGGCCGCCTCCGTGGAAGCGTCCTGGTGGCCCGACCGTGTGCAGCGGCCACCACGACGGGAGCGCCGCCCCCGATCGGGGGACGGCGCTGCGCTGGTGCGCGGCCCGGGAGGACCGGGCAGCTACTGCACGGGGGTGCCGAGGTAGCCGGGGAAGCGGCCGTCGGGGTCGCGGGCGGCGCGGATCCGCTGGAACTTCGACCAGGCCGCGTCGGACATGATCGTGTCGGGCCGGACGTCCAGGTCGCTGTCACCGAGGTAGCAGCCGGCCGAGTACGGTGCGACTCGCTCCATGGTGGCATCCAGCCACGTGCGGCAGTGGGCGTCCTCGTCCGGAGTCTCGCCGATCACGTAAGCGGCGAAGTACAGGTCGGTCTGTACCGACAGGGCCATGTCCGGCCGGTTCCGGTGACGGGACATCAGCGGTGTGAAGTCTCCCAACACGGTGAACGTCTTGGAGGTGGGTAGATCCGTCAGTGCGGGCAGCAGCGCCGGTACGAGATCCGCGGCGGTACCGGCGAGGAACGCGTTGTCCACGAAGTAGCGGTGGCGGTCCGGATTGGACCGCAACTGCTCGGCGTACAGGTCGCCGATCTTCACCGGCTGGGCAGCCTTGGACACCAGGGCCTCGTCGGCGACCGGGCAGGTGCCGAGCGGGGCCAGCGAGGACGGTCCGCCGTCGAACGACACCGCGTCGATGATCAGCACCGGAACGTCGAAGCCGGGGGGAGTGCAGCCGACGGCGGCCAGCTCCACGGACGTCGGCACGTCGTGGCGCGCCGCGTGGTACCACGTCAGCACCTCGGGGGCGAGCTCGGCGGGGTAGATGGAAGTGGACCGGGTCAGCTCCCGGAATCGGGGGCGGGTACGCAGTCGGAACTCGGTGACCACGCCGAAGAAGCCAGGGCCCGATCCGCGCATCGCCCAGAACAGATCGGCGTTCTCCGTCTCGGAGCACGGCACCAGCTCTCCGGAGGCGGTGACCACCTCCATGGACTCGATGGACTCCGCGGCCCAGCCCCAGCCGCGGCAGTTCCAACCGAGTCCGCCCTGCAGCAGGAAGCCGCCCATGCCCACGGTGGGGGCGTGCCCGATGGCGAAGAACCGGTCGTGTTCGGCGAGGTACGGGTCCAAGTCCAGGCCGCCGCGCACCGCCGGGCCGACCGCGACGATTCCGCTCAGCGAGTCGTAGGACATCCCGGTGAACAGGGCCAGGTCGATGAGCAGGGTGTCCTCGCGCAGCGACCAGGCGGCCCAGCTGTGCCCGCCGGAGCGGACCGCGACCTTCCAGCCCTCCGCCGCCGCCATCCTGACTCCGGCCACCACGTCGGCGGGGTTCGCGGCGCGCAGCACCGCCGCCGGCCGCCGTGACGGCAGCCGGTGGTTGAAGATGCGTGAGGTCGCGGCCTCGGCGAACCCCGTGTCGCCGCTCCGCCAGAAGGCCCCGGTGAATGCAGTCATCAGTGCGCGATCTCCAAGTCGCTCTGCACACCGCGCAGATCAGTGGACATGTGGACATACGTTCGGTCGCGCCTGGGAGGTAGGCCGAACAGGTGGTGGGTGTCGGTGGTGCGCCCGGCTCGGCGCACCACCACGGCCGAAGCCGTCGATCCTCAGACGTCAGACGTCGGGCGGCCGATCTCCCCGTGGCCGGACAGGCTCCGGCGCAGGCTTGCGGGCCTCAAGTCCGTCCAGGACCGGTCGAGGTAGGCGAGGCACTCGGCCTTCCGGCCCCTCGTACCGACCTCGGACCAGCCTGCGGGGAGATCCCGCCCTGCAGGCCAGATCGAGTACTGCAACTCGCTGTTCCGCACCACGCAGAACTCGCGCTCTTCATCGTCGAACATGCCACTCACCAACCTTCCTTGACCGGCACGAGCGCTGCGAGCGGTTCTCGCAGCGCCGGTCGACGCGGGCCGGACCGTCCGGCCCGGGCGTCGGCGCCATCACCGTGATGCGCCGAAAGAAGCGGCCGCGGCTCCTGGGTGCCGGGAAGCGGGTCGCCGTCCCATCGTCCCGTTGCCGTCCGGCAGCGCGAACCTCTCGGCTGCCTCGAGAAGTTGTTCCACAGCCGCGCCGGGGAAGTAGTTCTCGTTGTAGTACGCGGAGAGCCGCGGACCCGTCTCGTAGAGGTTCCACTCGACGACGACGGTCTCCGGCCAGCGCTTTCCGCCCTTGATGTCCAGGTCTGCATACTCGGCCTCGGTTCCGGTGAGCGGCGGCAGATCGGCCGAGGACGGCAGGTCCTCGTTCAGGGCCATGTACAGCCCGGGCTCTTGGTCCGGCACCATCAGGTCCTCGTTCCAGTACCGCCCCGCCACCCGGAGCGGAAGGCTGCACTCGAAGACGTCATGGGTGCGGAGGAACACCTCGCGGACCGTTTCGAGCGGGCTCCGGACCTCCAAGCCGAGGTGCAGCGGGACGGTCTGGACGAACAGCCCGACGGTCTGTGAGGTACCGGGCAGCATGCGACCGTGCTGGTTGGTCGAGATCCCCACCAGCGGATCGCCGGTGACCTCCCGCATGCCCGCGAGCACGCTCGCGGAAGTCACCGCGAACGGAGTCGCCCGGGCCTCCAGTGAGAACGCGTGCACCCGCGCCTTGGCATCCGCCGGCAGGTCGCGGGTGACGACCCTCAGCTTCGGCTCGCCCCTGTGCTCGGCACCCACCTGGAAGCGCGGAGGATACGTCCCGAACTCCTCGGCGTAGGAGTGCCAGAACGCCCGGCGCTCCTCACCCCAGGCACCAGCAAACCGGCTGCGCTGCTGCGCCGCGAAATTCTGGTAGGTGTTCTCCTGGGCGACATCGTCGGTGTCGCCGACCAACGCACGATTATAGAATTCGGCGAAATCACCGCGGATGCGGGCCCAGGAAATCTGATCGCTGATGATGTGGTCCACCGCGATACCGAGAAGGTGCCGGCGCTCACTGCGCTGCACGACGGCGATGCGCGAAAATCCCGGGCTGTCCAGGCTGAACGGAGTGCCGAGGATCCGGCCCATCAGTTCGATCCCCTCGGCGTCCGAATCTGCCGTATGGAATTCCACCTCGCTCACCATGCCCTCGGACGTGAACGCCTCGTCCGCCGACACGAAACTGCGGCGCATGACGTCATGGCGCAGACAGAGGCGTCGCCAGGCATGACGAACCGCATCGAGGTTCAATTCCCCGGTGAGCCACGTCGCCTTGTAGAGCAGATTGTGCCAGTCCGCGAACTCTCCGGACAGTCGGGCCATCTCGGCGAACGAAGTCGGACCCATGGCGCCCTTGACCTGCGCTGCCGTCATTTTCTACCTCCGGGCACGCAGGAGCGGCATGTCCTAGGCGCTGATGCCGTCCGCACCGGAATCCTCCTGTTTCGACTCGTTCTCCAGGAAGTCCGAAAGGCTGCGCGGGGAGGCGTGCGAAAACACGTGACGCAGCTTCACGTCCGCACCGAGGACATCGTAAATCTTGCCGGTGATCTGCAGGACGTGCAGCGAAGAGCCACCATTCTCGAATACGTCCGAATTCTCGTTGAGTTCGGGTATTCCGAGCACCTCCCGCCAGATTTCAGTCAGGGCTGCAACACGATCCGGCGCCGTTTGATATCGTGGATTCATGCCGGAGCACCTTTCGATTACTGTGCGATCCTTGGCGGAAATTTTCAGCCTGGTACGGGACGGCAATCTAGCGGTCGGCAGGATGCGCCTGTACTGACATCGGTCAGGATCTCGGCTTCGGCTTTCCCAGCCCGTGGCCGTTGCGTGCGGGTCACGGGCGGCGGTCCAGGAGGTCGCCAACGATCGAGTCGCGGTGGACGTCGCGCACGCCGTGACCGTCGCCGCCTTGGACGTCGCCACCCCGTACGTCAAGGCGGGCCGAGAACGGCGACATGTGGAAGGTTCTGGCCAGGTCGGAGATGTAGCCGGTACGGCACTGCCCCGACCGCGCGGTGATGCTCCAGGACCCGGCGTCGTGGCTGCCGGGCATCGCGATCCGGTTGAGCGGAGTACGGGCGAGGCGCGGGGCCAGGTCCCCCATCCACGAGCCGAGGCGGGTCCGTTCCGCTGCTGCGGGGCTGTCGGCACGCGCCTGGGCGCCAGCGGGCAGCCACGTCGTGGCGAGTGTCGCTGCCAGGACGAGGAGACCGTTCAACGCGGTTCTTCCTGGTGGTGAAGCACTTCTTCGCGATGCGGACATGGGCCCGTGCCTCCAGGGCATACACGGCGACGCCTGTCGGGCGCAGCCTGAGGGGCGCCGGTCAGAATGCCATGATGAATTGGCGTGGCCATGGCATTGCAGGGGCGCTCCGGGCGTTCCCCACATGTCCGGCTTCCTCTGGCCGCCGCCCCGGAGCTCCCCTCGATGCGAACGGGAGGGAACCTGGGCCGGGTCGTCAAACCGGCCGGCGCCGGGCGGCCCGTGGCGGGCCGGCCCGGGGACGTCGGCGGCCACCGAGCGCCGGTTGATCAAGCGGAATCGATTTTTCGGCTCAGGCACGTATCGGCCGACGAGCCGCTGGGGAGCCTCTTGTGGCACCGATCGTTCCGCATACCTCACCGCCGCCGACCGGTCCTGGCCCCTCGCCCGAGGCGGCGGCGTCACCCTCCCGACCTGACCACCCGGCCTGCGCTGAAGCACCGGCTGCCGGGCCAGGGCCGGCGAGCCATCTGCGGCAAGAAGGGCAACGCCTGATGGGCATCTACGGACAGGACTGGGCGTCCTACCAGAGCGACGAACCGAGCCTCGCCGGACTCGACTTCGTCTTCACGAAGATCACGGAGGGCCTCGGCTACACGAATCCGAGGTGGGTCCGCCAGCGCGACCACGCCAAACGCCACGGCCTGGTCTGGGGCGCCTACCACTACCCCCACATGGCAAACGACCCGGAGCGCGAAGCCGACTTCTTCCTCGACCAGGCGGCCTGGCAGCCCGGCGACATCCTGGTCCTCGACTGGGAGGGCTACGACAACGCCAACGCCGGTGTCTCCCCATCCCGCCAGCGGGCCTACAAGGAGGACTGGCTCCGCTATGTGAAGGGTCGAATGCCGGGTCACCGGGTCGGCATGTACTGCAACGCCGACTACTGGAAGAACGTCGACACGACCAGCTACTGCGGCGACTTTCTGTGGATCGCCACCGCGGGCCGCCGCGCGGGCGACCCCGGGATCAAGGCCGGATGGATGTTCCACCAGTACGACGACAACCCCGTCGACAAGGACTACTGCCCCCTGCCCAGCCGCGAGGATCTTCGCACCTGGGCCCTCGGATCCCCGGAGGACGACATGCCCCTGTCCCAGGCCGATCTCGACGCCGTCGCGACCGCCGTCTGGCGTCACACCGAAACCAACGCCGCCACCGGCCGCCCCGTCGACATGGGCGCGGTCATGGCCTGGATGGACAAGGTCCACAACAACCAGACCGACGCCGTCGCACGACAAATCGCCGCGACACAGGCAGCAGTGACCGCACTCGCCGCCCAACTCGGCCAGCAACACGGTGTCGACACCGACACCGTGGTCGCCGCGGTACGGCAGGCCATCGCCGACGCCGTCATCAACGTGGACATCCACGTGACCAGCACCCCCGCCCCGACCAGCTGAGAGGCAACACCCCCGCTCCGCCGCCGTCGGCCGCGAAAGAGGCGAAGCCGAACGCGCAGCGATCCGCTCAGCCGCCCCTCCACTTCACGAACTTCTGAAACGATCAAGGCATCCCGCAGCCTCCGCGGTGAACGCACCGGTGTCAGCGGCCCTCCAGGTCGCTCCTGATCAGGGACACGGCGGAGGCTGGCCGGCCGATGCCCTTCTGCACCTCGCGGATCCCCGCGGAGGCCCTGCGCTCGTCGTTCGCCCCGGCCCCGGCGACGCACTCACCGCCCCCGTGCTCGAAAGGCATCCAGGGCGTCGTTCCAGAAGCTCCGGGCCCTGTCGCTGGGGATGTTGCACCGATGCCGTCAGGAACCACGGCCCTGGGCAGGAAGAACAGCGGAACGGCCCCCGCACACCTGTCGGCCATCGCCGAGCTCTTCGGCCATGGCCGGGGCCAGGCGGAGGCGCATCACCGTCGTCGAGGCGCTCACCGGTGACCTGCCGCACTCCGGCCTGGTCCGGCTGCCGTTACTCCGGGCCCAGCCGGGTGCGGTAGCGCGCTGCGATGGCCGCGCAGGCGGCCATCGTCGCCACCCCGGCTCCCACCAGTACCGCCCGTGGTCCGAACCGGTCGGCGCACACCCCGAGCAGGAGTGCCCCGGCCAGTCCGCTGCCGTAGAACACCGTGGTCTGCAACGCGATCACACGGCCCCGCAGTCCAGGGGCCGCGCTCAGTTGCAACAGCACTGCGGAGCAGGTCGTGAACAGCATCGAGGCGAATCCGGCGGGCACCAGGAGCACCACGAAGACCGGATAGTTCGGTGCGAGGCCGCACGCGGCGCCGGTCAGCCCGGTGGCGGCGGCCGCCGCGAGGACGGTGACCGGGGACGGCCTCTCGGCGCGGCCCGCCACCAGGGCGCCCAGCAGGCAGCCGACCGTCACCGCCATGGCCAGGGAAGCGAACCCGGTCGCCGTGAGCCCGAAGGCGCGCGTCGCCATCAGGGTGTTGGTCAGCGTGAACTGCACGCCGATCGAACCGACCACGCCCGACGCGAGGACGACGGCCGCCAGCCGGGGCACGCGTCCCGCTTCGGCCAGGGCGTCCCGGAGCCCGCCGCCCCTGCCCGCGCCGGCCGCCGTGGCGGTGTCGTCCGTGGCCGGGTCGGGCAGGGTGAGCAACACCGCGGTCATACCGGTGAAGGTCGCCGCGTCCAACACGAAGATCCAGCCGACGTGCGCCCAGCCGACGATGATTCCGGCCACCAGCGGACCCAGGATCTGACCGGTGTTGAGCAGTGCGGTGTACAGGCCGAGCGCACGCGACAGCCGGGTCTCGCCCACCAGGTCGGTCAGGAAGCGCTGCCGCGCGGGATTGTCGACCACGGTCACCAGGCCCGCCGCGAAGGTGAGCAGGTAGATCTCCCACACCTGCACCGGGCCGAGGAAGACGACCACGGCGAACATCGCGGACAGTGCGGCGTGCGTGCTCTGGGTGGCGATCAGCAGTCGGCGCCGCCGGTACTGGTCGGCGATCCGGCCACCGCGGCCGCCGAACAGCAGCAGGGGCCCGAGCTGGAACGCGGCGAGCAGCCCGACCAGGGAGCCGTTACCGCCCGCCGAGGCGGCGAGCAGCCACGACTGGGCCACCTTGTACATGGCGTTGCCGAGGCTGGAGACCAACTGGCCCATGGCGAGGTGACGGAAGCCGCGCAGGCGCAGCGGGGAGAGGGCACCGGTGGTCCGTGAGGCCTCGGCGGGGCGTGAGTCCATGGGCTCTCCAAGGAGGGAAAGGACAAGAAGACATCGTGCGGAACGCCGATGCGGCGGGAGGACGGGAAGGCTCCGGTCCTCCCGCCGCGAGGCCCCTCGGGGGATGGGGGTCGGGACCGGCCACGGGGGTACTGCGCGTGGCCGGTACGGACGTCAGGTCATGGCGTCGAACCAGAGCCTGCGGATCACCCTGCGGCCGTTGAACGGCCGGCGGCGGTGCAGCATCGTCCAGTTGTCGACGAGCAGCACTTCGCCCGGCGCCAGCTCGCCGACCGTGACGACCTGGTCGGCCGCCGCCTCGACGGCCCGGTGAGCCGCCTCGACAGCGGCGCTGTCGTCGACCGCGATCATGCGGTCGCGCCGGTAGCGCAACAGCGGACCCTGTCCGTCGGGCAATTGTTCGAGAATCGGTGCGACCTGAACGCCCTCGACGGTCAGATAGGAAGCCCGCGCGGCGAGCGGTTCCGGGTCGATGTGCTCGACGGGCAGCAGGTCGAGCCCGCCGCCGCCGTCCGCCTCCACGACGGCTATGGCCATCCAGCGGGGCGGCACGGGCAGGAACGCCGCATCGGTGTGGAACCAGAAATCTCCGTGCTCGGCCACGAGTTCGATGTCGGTGTCGCCCGGCATGCCGATGGTGACGTCCCGGATCAGCCGCGCCTTGCCGCCGGTGAGTTCCTGTACCCGGTGCAGCAGCGTGCCGGAGGATCCGCCGGAGGCGAACCGCACGGCGCGGGGCGGCTCGCCCGGCCGCTCGGCGCCCTCGGCCGGCCACAGGCGGACGCCGGTGGTCCCCTCGTCCGCCCCCCTCACTTGGTGTACCCCAGCTTCAGGTAGTACATGGCGTCGGCGTCGCTGGCCACACCGTCCAGACCCAGCAGCGAGGCGGCGCGGCTCTCGGCGATGGCCGGCGTCAGCCATCCCGCGAGCCCGAGCTGGTATGCCGCCTGCAACACCTCCTGCGCGAACTCGCCCATCTGGATGAGGAGGTTGAGGTAGGCGCGCGAGTGGCGGTACAGCCACTGGTAGCGGTCCCACTGCACGGTGACGAAGAGGCTGACACCGCCGCCGCCGATCCAGTTCTGCCCCTGGATCGTGGCCGCGACCTCCTCGTCGGTCGGCTCCCCGCCCGTGGCCAGCAGGGTGTTGCGGACGGCGTCGTACTGGTACACCCCGCGCGGCACGCCCTCGACGCCCTGCACCACCACGTAGACGTGCAGCCAGGTGTAGAAGGAGTTGAGCAGGAAGTACGGGTCGCCGGAGGCCTTGGACTCCTCGGCCATCCGGACGTTGGCCGTCGCGTGGTACAGCACGGCACCGAGCGTCTCGGCGGTGACGGGCTCGTCCGCGAACTTGCGGACGCTGCGGCGCCCGAGCATGGAGTCCAGGCTGTAGGTGATCGGCTCGTCCGGTGTCGGCAGCGCGATCTCGTGGACGGGGTCGATCCGGAAGCGCTCCGGATATCCCTGGGCCGACTGGAACCCGGCGATCTGGCCACGCCGGAAGTCGGACAGCGCGGTCAGCTTCTCACCGCGGCCGACGGGCTCCACGTAGGGCAGGTCCTGCTGGGAGTAGAGCAGATAGGCGGCGCGCGACCAGCGCTGCTCCTCCCAGCGGAACATGTCCTCGGTGGCGGTGGCGTCCGCGTCGACCAGCAGGCCTGCCGCCAGTGCCTGTTCCCGTTCGGCCGGGCCGAATCCGGCGGCCGCCGCCTCGGACCCGGTGCGCGCTTCGAGGTGGAAGTAGAGGAGTTCCCAGGCGCGGGCCCCCACGGTCCGCAGCCGTTCGCGGGCCGCGAGACCGAGCGCGCTGAGCTGGTCGCCGCGGCGCTCGTGCGCGAAGAAGAAGGGGGAGGAGACGAGCCGGGCCGGAGCCGGGGCCGTGGTGTCCGTGGTCTGAGGCGTGCTCATACGAGGGTCCCGAGGAAGAGGGGTGTCATCCGTTCGACATTGATGCCGAGCAGCGAGGCGATGCGTTCGTCACTGAACTTCTGGTACGTGTAGCCGCCGACGCCGAGCCGCTGGATCACGGTGCGGTACGCCATCAGCGTGTGGCCGACGTCGATGAACGGCGCGCGGGCCGACCGGGCGTCGCGGTAGCGCCACATGGCCCGTTCCACCAGCGAGGAGAAGACGATCAGCCCGAACGGCTCGGAGTGGAACTTGTCGAAGAGGTCGAAGCTCGCCTCGCGGAAGTCGGCCGAGTGGTCCCCGGCCCGCAGCAGATCGAGCCGGTGGTGCGCCACGTTGTAGTGATACACACCCGGTTCCACCCCGCTGCCCGGGAAGAGCGCCACGAACGCCTCGGTGGGGTGACGGGCGCCGCCGGAAGGCACCGCCTTGCGCAGGAACTCGCCCTGGACCGCGAACGGACGCCGGGTGCGCTCGCCGAAGCAGACGTCCATCAACAGCGACAGCCCTTCGGGGCCGCGCCGCTGCTGCGGGGACATCGCGGCGAGCAGGGCGTCGGCGGACTCGTCCTCGCCCACCTTGCGCAGCGGCACGGAGCCGGCGGCGGGCATGTCCATGGTGATCGGCGGCGGCGCGCTGACGGCGATGTACTCCTCCATGCGCGCGTCGTCCGCGTCGAAGGCACCATCGGTGTCCATCTGCAGGAAGGGGTAGTCGCGGGTGGAGGCGTGGAACCGGTACGCCTCGTCCCAGTCGTAGGCCCGCCATGCGTCAGCGGCGGCGGCCTGTGCCGCGGGGACCAGCACGTCCTCGGCGACCAGGGTCGCCCACAGCTCGTCGGCGATCGGGGCCAGGTTCCCCTCGGCCCGCCAGAGCCCGGTGATCACCTCGCGGGTGCCGCTGTCCGGGAGCAGACTGATGGCGTGTGCGACGCGCGGGTCGCGCAGTACGAGGGGAGCCCTCGCGGAGCTGGTCTCGGCCACCATGACGCGCTCGTCACCGGAGAACGCCAGGGGGTACACCAGCAGTTGCGGATGCGGTGCGTAGGTCTGTGATGCGCCCGCCGGCGCTTCGATGGTCACGGTGGTGGAGCACTCCTCGTGTGCGATGGGTCCAGGGGCAGGCCGTGCCGCCGCGCCAGTGCGGGCACGGCGGCACGGCCCGGGTGGGTCAGCGACCGATGCCGTCCTGGCTGTAGTACTTCGGGTCGTTGCCGTTCTGGATCAGCGCGGCGCGCACGACGCTCTCCGGGGCACGCTCCACCAGGGAAACGCCGTCCTGGCTGTAGTACTTCGGGTCGTTGCCGTTCTGGATCAGCGCGGCGCGCACAACGGTCTGCGGAGCGCGCTCCACCAGGGTCTCGGACATGGGAATTCCCCTTTCGATCGGGACGCCCGGACGGGTGGTCCGGACGGTTCGCCCACCGCCGGTCGCGGTGGGAGTCTGTGGGCCGGGGCGGTGAGCCACGGGGCCGGAGAACGGAGCGGACGGGCGGGAGGCGGCCGCGTCAGCCGCGCTGCCAGACGCCGTACACGATGCGGTGTTCGTGCTCGGGGCTCCCGCCGTGCGCATGGGTCAGATCGCGGTGCCAGACCTCGCGGGGGCCGCGGCCCAGCCCGGCCAACGCGTCGCCGACCAGGGTGCGGCTCGGCAGGTACGCCTCTTCGTAGGTCAGCGGGACCTCGTCGCAGATCCAGCTCACGGCCAGCGGCCCACCGGGGGCGGTGAGGGCATCGGCGGCCAGCAGCATGCGGTGGACCGTGTCGGGTCCACCGGCGTAGTGCAGCACTCCGAGTAGCAGGACCGCGTCGAACGGCCGGTCCTGAGCGAGCGAGAGCAGGTCTGCTCGGCGCAGCTCGACCGATCCGCCGCCGGGCAGCGGTTCGCCGCCGTCTGTCGCGACGTCCGCGGCCAGCTCGACGTCGATCCCGAGGACGTGGTGCCCCGCGTGCTCGGCGAGCCAGCGGGCGACCGAACCGCTTCCGCAGCCGGCGTCGAGCACACGGGAGCCGGCCGGCAGTGCCGCGACGGGCTCCACCACACGGTGCATGTGGGTGTTGAACGGCCGTGGGACGTCCGTGCTGCGCAACGCGCTCAAATTCGCTCCTCCGTCGTCTCCGTCGTGTGGTTCACGGATCCGGCGGGCTGAGGCGATGGCCGCCCGGTCCGGATGACAACGAAGCTAGGCGCGGGAGATCGACAGCCGATCTACAGTGAATTCGGCCGCGGCCCCGCACCGTGCGCCGGGCCACCCCGAGAAATCGGGCTGCGGAGCACTGACACCCCCTGCGACCTGCGCTTAGATCGTATGTAGATCGTCGTCGAGCAGGATGTCCCGTGGAACAAGACGTACCCGGCGGCTGGCGTTTCCTCGGCCCGCACGTGCCGGGCACGCCCGTGGAAAGGGACGCACGTGATCTTCAGCAGCAACTCGGGCCTACGGCTGGCCAGGACTGCCGCGGTGGCAGCCGCCTTCGTGGCGCTCACCGGTACGGCCGCGGGCGCCCTGACCGCCGCCGACGCACCCGCCGGGTCCCACGTCCGGCAGGACGAGCGGACCCTGGCGGGCTCGGGGGACCCGGACTGGAACAGCACCGGTTCGGAGTGCAAGGTCTGCACGGAGCGGTGACGAGCACGCCCGCGTGACCGTGGACGCCCGCATGCCGCTCAGCCGAGCGGCACGCGGGCGTCCAGGGTGTCGAGGATCCAGCCGACATCGGCCGCGTCGGGCAGCTGGAGGGCGATGAACAGGGACCGAGCCTGCTCCAGATGGGCGCGCGCGGTGTCGGTCCGGCCGAGTCCGATCCAGGCCCGGCCGAGGACCGTCAGGGCGTGCGCCTTGTCGCGCAGCGCCCCGAGTTCCTCGCACCGCTCGACCGCGTCCGCGGCGTGCCGGGCGGCCTCGGCGTGCCGGCCGACCTGGCACAGGGTGTCGGCGAGCCGGTACCAGGCGTGCGCCTCGCGCTGCCGCAGCCCTGCCGTGCGGCAGACGTCCAGGCAGGCCGTGTAGCGGGAGACGGCCTCCGCGTAGCGCCGCTGCTCGTGCAGGGCCAGCCCCCACACGTAGAGGGCGTAGGCCTCGCCCTCCCGGTCTGCCAGTTCCCGAGCCGTGGCCAGCGCCGACTCGCAGATCGCCGCCGCCTCCGCGGCCCGGCCGCTGCGTACTCGGGCCAGGGCCGCGTTGATGGTCGTGGCAGCCTCACCGGAACGGTGCCCAAGGCGCCGGGCGAGCGTGATGGCCTCGTCGTAGCAGACGACGGCCTCATCGAAGCGGCGCTGGAACTGCACGGCGAGGCCCAGGTCGTTGAGGGCCTGCCGCAGGATGATGGTGTCGCCGATGCTCCGGCTCGCGGCGACGGCCAGGCGGGCGTGTTCCTCTGCTTCGGCAGGGCGCGCGGTCTGCAGGGCGGTGCTGCTGCACATCAGCCGGGCCCGCGCAGCTGCCGCCAGGTCGCCGTTGCGCTCCGCGGCCGCCGCGAGCCTGCGCGCGACCGATGCCGCGCCGCTCGTCGCGGGCTGACCGAACGGGCTGACCGCCAGCAGGAGATTGGCGGCCGTGCACAGCCGGTCGCCTCCGTCTCCGGGACGTTCCACGGCACACTGCACGGCGGCGATGACGGCGTCGAATTCGTAGCCGACCCAGACGCGGGCGGCTTCGACGTCGGCGAACGCCAGGCCCGCCGGGCCGTCGGCCGCCCCGAGGGCGTCGCCCGCCGGATCGCCCGGCACCGCGAGCTCGAAGGCGTTGCGCGCGGTGGCCAGCAGGAAGCCGAGCAGTCTGCCGAGGGCGGCGTCGGCCTTCTGGTGGTCCAGTCGCTGCAGCGCGAAGACCCGTACCAGGTCGTGGTAGCGGTAGCGCCCGGGCGCCGGTGACTCCAGCAGCACGGCGTCCACCAGCGCCTCCGCCAGCGCCTCCGCGTCCGCGAGGTCGGTGTCCAGCATCGCCGCGGCGGCCGCGAGGCCGATCCCGGCCGGCCCGGCGACGGCGAGCATGCCGAACGCCGCCGCCTGGTCCGGTGTCAGCTGACGGCAGCTCACCTCGAAGGCGGCGTCGATCGCCAGCCCGCCCACCCGCAGCTCCTTGATCCGCGCCTGCTCGTCGGCGAGCCGGGCGGCCAGGTCGGCGAGGGTCCAGCTGGGGCGCGAGGCCAGCCTGGTCGCCACGATCCGGATGGCAAGCGGAAGATGGCCGCAGGCCGACACCAGGTCCAGCGCGCTCGACGGCTCGGCGGCCAACCGCCCGCTTCCGACAACGTTTTCCAGGAGGCTCAACGACTCCTCCGGCTGGAAGGCGTCCACCGTGACCTGGCAGGTCAGCGGCAGTCCGACCAGCAGCGAGCGGCTCGTCACGATCACGCCGCACCCGGCCGAGCCCGGCAGGAGATGCCGAACCTGAGCTGCGTCACGCGCGTTGTCCAGCACCAGCAGCACCCTGCGCCCGTCCAGAGCCGAGCGCAGCAGGCGGCTGCGCTCCTGGAGCCCGTCCGGGATGGAACGGGCCGGGATGCCCAGCGCGGTGAGGAACTCCGCGAGGACCTGATCCGGCTCGGGGGATCCGGGGCCGCTGCCGTGCAGGTCGGCGTGGAGCTGTCCGTCGGGGTAGTGCCCCCGGACACGGTGTGCGACGTGCAGCGCGAGCGTGGTCTTCCCGGTGCCGCCCATCCCGGTCACCGCCAGCGCGACGGGCGCGGTGCGCCCGTCGTCGGTCAGCAGTGCGCACAGTGCGGCCCGTTGCCGGGCGCGTCCGGTGAAGTCGGGGATGTCCGCGGGCAGCTGTGCGGGAATCGGCAGCCGTGCCGACTCCGCGACGGCCGGAGCACCGGGGCGCCGCCCGCCGGCCCCCTCCCGCGACCGGTCGTCGGCCGTGGTCGCGGTGACGAGCGCGGGATCCGCGGCCAGGATCCGCTGGTGGACCGCGGAAAGCTCGGGTCCTGGATCGATGCCCTGCTCGTCTGCGAGGAGCCGCCGGAATTCGGCGAACAGTGCGAGGGCCTCGGCCTGCCTGCCCGCCGCGTAGAGCGCCCGCATGAGGACGGCGCGCGGACGTTCCCGCAGCGGATGGGCCGCGGTGATCTCGGCCAATCCCGGAATGGCGCGCGCGTGCTTGCCCAGCAGCACGTCCAGGTCGTACCGCTCCTCGACGGCCGCGAGCCGCAGCTCCTCCAGCCGGTTGCGCTGAGACTCGGCGAAGCGGCCGGGCACACCCGTCAGGGGTTCGCCCTGCCAGAGTGCCAGTGCCTCGTCGAGCAGTGCCGCGGCCTCGTCCGGACGCCCTTCCCGCCGGGCTTCGGCCGCCCGGCCGACGAGGGACTCGGCCTGCCGGGCATCCAGCGCGTCGGCGGACACCATGAGGCGGTAGCCGCTGCCTGCCGACACCAGTACGACGGGCTCGGCGGGGTCCGGTTCGAGCAGCCGGCGCAGCTGCCAGGCGTAGGTACGGACGGTCGTCACAGCCTTGTTCGGCGGCGTCTCGCCCCAGACGGCGTCGATCAGTTGCGCCAGCGAGACCGTGAGCCCGCCCCGTACCAGCAGCGCCGCCAGCAGTGCTCGCTGCTGCGGCGGCCCCAGCCGGATCTCCGTGTCACCGCGGTGGGCGCGTATCGCGCCCAGTACGGCGAAGCGCAATCGGTCCGTGTGCATGCCACTCCCCATCCCCGTATCCGTACCGGCAGCTCGCTCGCCCTCATGACGACGAGGGCTGTAAGACGGCTGGTCGGGCCGTGACGCACCACGACGGATCGGGCAACTGCGACCGGGCTGCCAATGATCACATGGCGCGCCCGCCGCTCGCCCCGCCGCCGCAGGTCGGCCACCACCTGCCAGGGGCCAGCTTTCCGTTGAGGGCGGCCCGGTGGTACGGCTGCCCCCGGAGCGCTCTGGGCACCGGGCCGCCGAGGGGCCGAGGGGCCGAGGGGCCGAGGGGAATTTCACCCCTCGCTCTCACAGTCGTATCGCGTGGCGACCGCACGGTGGATGTTGAGACGGTTGATCCCGCACTCGACCGCGTGACGCTCACGGTAGTCGACCGGGGCGAAGCCCGGTGGCCGGCCGGCCCGGGAGCCGAGCTCCCGGAGGTTGCGTGATCCCGTTCGCCACTGCCGCGTGCGCAGCGAGCGGAGCGTGGGAAGGCGCACGCCTGCGCCGGGGCAACGTCTTCGGGCGTATCCAGGTCGGCGAGGTCTTCGGTCTGGTGCGTGGAGAGGATGACCTGCACGCTGCCCGCAAGGTCGGCAACGAGCTCACGGAACACCACGCGCTGCGTGGGGTCGAGGCCGGCGGCTGCGCAGACCGCGATGAGGGTGTCGGGGCCGTTCTGGTCGTTGGCGTACGCCTCCACGCCACGCCGCACTCCACGGCGTCCGCTCCGAGTCGAAAACTTCTGCGAGCGGGACGATTGCGTCGGGTGGTCAACTCAAGGGCGGGCGGCGTCGTCTGTGCTCCATGCCTGTGATGGGGCAAGGAGTGTGGCGGCCGCGCGCACGGCGGACGTCTCGTCGAACTCCTGGTCCCACGTTTTCCAAGCCGAGCCGGTCCCGCTGACTTCGGCCAGGATGACGTCGCGGACATGCCAGGGAACTGTCATTTTGCTGCGGCGAGACAGGTGTGCCCGGCTGGCGTGCCGAACAATCTCCGGCATCAGCTTGGCCTCGCGGCCGATCCGGATCGGCGGGCAATGTTTCGTCCCAGGTGATCTGCACTGAGGGTTGGAGCCGTTGCCATACCGATCATGGAGTCTGTCGATCGAACGGAAGTCTCGATCGGGTGATCGCGGGCACTGCCCGGCATGAGAGCAGGGCCTGGCGGTATACGGGGAAAATCCAGAGGAGCGGGACGGCCGCGCGCTGCTACGGTCGGGCGCTATGAGCTGGCTCCCCGATAACTTCGTCCATCCCGTCCTGGTACCGCTGCCGGGCAGCGGTCATCACCTGCGGCCGATCCGGGAGGCGGACACCCCGCTCGACTATCCGGCGGTGATGGGTTCGCGCGAGCGGCTGTGGACCATCTTCGGCCCAGCCTGGGGCTGGCCCGCGGCCACCATGACCTACGAGGCCGACCAGGCCGACCTGTTGCGGCACGAGAAGGAGATCGCCGCACACCAGTCTTTCAACTACGCGCTGTTCGACGCGGCGGAGACAGCTCTGCTCGGCTGCGTCTACATCGACCCACCGGAGAGGGCCGGCGCGGACGGCGAGATCTCCTGGTGGGTGGTGGACGAGCTGGTCGGCAGCAAGGTCGAGCAGGCCCTCGACGAGCTGGTGCCGCAGTGGATAGCCGCCGACTGGCCGTTCGAGCAGCCGCGCTTCCTCGGCCGAGAGATCTCCTGGCCGGACTGGCTCGCCCTGCCGGTGCACCCCGACGCGTAAGTAGCTTTTGTCGTAGTGCTCTGGGGACGGGTGCTCGAACGGCCGTCTCGATCGGGTGGTCGTCGGGCTCTCCGCCTCGCGATGTACGGAACCCAAGGGCACCACACACCAGTTGCAGCACCGGGAGCGGGCCGGCGCCCGCCCGGGCCGGCCCAGCCCGGCCCAGCCCGAGGCTCTCCCAACGTTCTGACCGCGCGCCAAGAGTCCGACGGCGCCGGGGTTGTCGGTCCCCGGTGTTAGCGTCGCCACCATGGCAAACCGTTCATATCTCTACTCCGCGGACTCGATGCCGAACGAGGCAGAGATCCCCAAGCGGATCCGATGCATATCCGAGCACAACTGGGACATCCCCCTCGCGCACAAGCTCATGGCGGGGCACGGGACCGCGATCGTCCCGTCCATGATCTGGAACCCTCCGATCGGCATCTCCGCGGATTATGCCGACGGGGCAGCCCTGTTGCGCGACCTCCTGCACGCGGTCGGCAAGGGCCTGGAGGACGACGCCGAGTTCGCCGAATGCGTTGCCAGGACAACGGCCCACCTCGAGAAGCAGCAGGCGAAGTACTTCGTCCTGGAGACCGGGGAGATCGTCTCGATGTCGGGCGACGATCCGGCAGCGAGCGTGCGGCGTCTGGCGTCCGAGGACATCCCAGACGCCGTCGCCAAGGCCGTGGCGGCGATCGCCGGCCAGAACGACGACTGGCTGGCCTCGGTCCGAGCCGACTGGCAGAGGCACTTCGCGTCCTTCTACAGCGAGGCGCTCTACTTCTCCTTCCCCGACTGACGGGGCCGACGACCCAGCGGGAGTGCTCCCCGCCGACGCGGGGGTGGTTTGCCCGGCGGCCGATTTACGCTTCGACGTAGGCGACCAGGATCAGCGTGCCCAGAGCGGTCGGTACGTACAGGATGCGAACCCCTTCCTGCCGGTGCTCGCGAACAGACCCGTGTTTCGACAGCACACCGATCTCAGGGTTCCGGGAAACGGAGACGAGCACCGGGTCAAGTCGCGCGCGCTCAACCTCGGACATCCGCTCGACCTGCTCCTGAGCCACGTCGTAGAAGACGACGCGAGCACGCCGCGGGCCGTGCTTGCCCATCACGCCACGTCGGCAGCGGAAGCGCTGTCGTCCAGCGGGGGCTGACCGAGGTTCTCCCGCAGGTCCTCCCACGGAGTGATCCGGTCCAGATCGATGCCCTCGCCGGCCAGACGCTCCAGCACATAGGCAATCTGCGGATCCACACCAGCCAGGTCGCGCGCATCGGCACGCAGCGCGTCCTGCTCCGCCTCGTCGAAGACGATCCGCATCAGGCCCTCCCGGAGATGGGTGTGCCACGAGGCTAGCGCAGGCACCAGCGTGTGCGGGACCGATCGCCTTTCCTGGACCGCGCCAGCAACTCCCAGTGGGCTCGGAGTCGGCCGCGTCGGCGTCTGGAGCCCTTGCGCTCGCGGGCGCCGTGGGCTTCAGGCATGTCCACGCCCTCCACATCGCCTCACCATGCAAAGGCGATGCGAAGCCGCTGAGAAGTCGCAGGTCGCGAAGTGTGCTCCCCGCCGACGCGGGGGTGGACCGAACTCCACGCGCTGAGGTGCGCGCTCACGCCGCGGTGTCGGGCCAGCCCAGCAGGCGGGCGCCGATCACCGCGGTCTGGAGGGTGTAACGGTTCACCGGGTCCGCAGGGTCGGCACCCGTAAGGGTGTGGATCCGCTCGAGGCGGTAGCTCAGCGCCCGCACGCTCAACGACAGGCGACGCGCGGCCTCGGTCGCCACGCAGCCACTGTCGAAGTACGCGGTGAGGGTGTCGATGAACAGCCGGGCCCCGCCCCGTCCCTTGTGCAACGGCCCCAGCACACTTTCCACCAAGTCGGCCATCGCCTGCCGGTCCCGCGTCAGGACCGGGTAGACCAGCAGATCCGCAGCGTGCAGCACCGGCCCCTCCAGGCCCATCCGCTCCGCCAGATCGAGCGCGTTGAGCGCCTCCTCATAGGAGTGCACCACGCCGCCGGCACCAGGGTGGGAGCGGCCTATCGCGACCCGGCCACCGTCGGTGGCCCCGTACGCATGCTTCGCGAAGAACGCCAGAACATCCGGCTGGTCTCCGGGAGCCACACAGATCAGCCGCCCGTGCTTCGTGGCGAGCAGGATCTGCCGGCCCGCGAACCGGGCCAGCACCGCCGACTCGATCCCGCGCGCCACCGGATACCCGTCCCCGTACGGCTCCGGGCCCATCGCCACGGCCACCGCATGGGCCTGTGAAAGGCGCAGCCCGAATCGTTCGGCACGCTCGGCCAGCCGGCCCAGATCGCTGCGCCCGTAGAGGAGGTCGTCGATGAACTCCCGACGTGCGGCTTCCTCCTGGCGTACTGCCTGGTGCTGGGCGCGCTCGTAGCCCTCGACGAAGGCGTCCACCGCCTGCTCCAGCACGGCCAGCAGTGAACCTGCCGCCGCGGGGGGCAGTGTCGCGAGCACCTCCTGCACCACACGGAGGTGCTGCCGCACTGGCCCACGGACCGGCGCACCCGCCTCCGCCGCCCGTTCGCCCCTGACTCGCCTGGCCTCCAGTTCGGCGCGGGTCAGTCGGCGGCCCGTGAGACAGGCATCGTGCAGAAGCTCGGGGAGGCCGGCCACGTGCTCGCTCGGTTCTGCCTGGTCAGCCACGTTTTCCCCCGGGTCACGACGCCTCTATGACACGGAACAAGGGTGCCATGCGGGCAGACGGGGGCTACCTGTGCCTCCAGGAGAGTGCGGTGTGCTGCTGGTGGCGGCAGCTCTGGTGCGCGCCGACCATGCCGCGCGCAGCGGGGTCAGCGGTGTCCCAGGCAGCGAAGTGTCCTTCACCGGCAGCGAATGGTGAGTGAAGACTGCCGGTCAGCGGCAATGTGCTGCCGCGCAGCGACGGAGATGATCAAGAACATCCTGTGGCCGCAGCGCCGGACGCGGACGTCCCGCCCAGCTGTCGCCCGCGGCCCCGCGTGCCATCGCCGGTTCGCAAGGGGCAGCGGAGAAGGGCGGTTTGACACCGCATAGGTAGATGCATCGTGAGTTGAACGGGGGCGATCGTGTCGGGGGACTTCGCACAGGAGTGGGGCAGCGAGAGAGCAAGGGCCGCCGATCAGGCAGCGATGCGGCTCAACGGTGTTCCGGCAGCCGACGGCGGGGGCGGGGGGACTTTCGCGTCGACGCCGGCGCAGAAGAGGTCTGCCGCCAACACCATCGAGACCGAGCTGGAGCCGAACACCAAGAAGGCCACGGAGCACGCGGACGAGAGCACCAACACCGCGGTCAAGGGCTTCGACGGCTGGGACGCGGCTGGAGGCATGAAGAAAGTGGCGGACACCTGGGACCAGCAGGTGAAGACCCTGATGGGCCGGCTCAGCTCTGAAAAGGGATCGCTGCGCGGCGCCTCGGGCCTGTTCGTACGGAACGACCTCGGCACGGGGGACGGGTTCCGCCCCCTGGGCACCCAGTCGAAGCTCAACGGTCTGTAAGGGGGAGCAGTCCATGCTGACGTACCACGAAGTGATGTCGACCGACCTGGGCCTGCTGACGACGGCAGCGGGCAAGTGGGACGAGATGGCGGGCGAGCTGAAGAAGGTCGAGACCCGTTACGGCGACAGTGTCCAGAAGATCACCATGGGGCCCGACTGGAGTGGCGTCAGCGTCGGCGTCGCCCACTCGAGCTTTGCCGCCACGCGGTACGAGTACTCCGCCGCGCAGATCCAGGCCAAGGCGGTCGCGAGCCTGCTGCGCGATGCCCATACGCAGTTCACCGACCTGAAGAAGCGCGTCGAGTCCGCGCGCGACGACGCGATCAAGGCGGGGATGACCGTCTCGGAGCAAGGCACGGTCGCGTTCGACTACGCCAAGCTGACTCAGGCCGAGCGCAGGGCTTACCACAACGATCCCGACGGCCAGACCACCATCCGTGACGCGGTGAACAAGTGGCAGCAGCACATCAACGATCAGGTCAAAGCCGTCTCCGAAGCCGACCACGGGGTCAAGATCGCCCTTGAGGCGGTCGTGGTGGACAGCAACAAGGACGCCTTCGGCAAGGGCAACGACGGAACCCTCAACGGTTTCAACGCCGACGCACAGGGCGACATCGAGGTCTACGAGGCCCGCAACGCCGAGGACATCGCCACCCGTATCAACAGCGGCGACAAGGTGTCGGCAGCCGACTACGCCGAGCTGGACCGCTCCTTCCGCGACAATGCCAAGAGCACCGAGTTCAACCAGACCTTCCTCAACGGGATGGGCGCGCAGAACACGATCAAGCTGACCAACAAGCTCAGCGACCACGCGTACGGTGACGACAAGGGCAACCAGCAGCGATACGCCGACCTGCAGAAGGGTCTCGCGAGCTCGCTGTCCAACGCCATGCAGGACCCGAAGTCGAAGTTCTACCAGGACTTCCGGGCGCAGCTGAAGCAGGCCGGACTCCAACAGTTCGACCTGAAGCAGATCGCCGACAGCCCCCAGATCGGCACCGGCCACGGCCAGAAGGTCCGTGGTTACCAGAGCCTGATCACGCTCATGCAGAACGGTGACGGCTACTCGGCACCCTTCATGCACGATCTGGCCGACGACATGCGCAGCGCAGAAGACAAGAAGCGTGGCGGGAACCCTGACGTCTGGGATCTGACGAGCGACTTCAGCGGCAAGAACAAGGGCTGGTTCGCGAACGACCCGCTCGACGGCCTCCTCGGCATCATGTCCAAGGACCCCGCGGCCACGACTTCCTACCTCGATCCCGGGCCGGACGGCAAGAACGACAACCTGCAGTACCTGGTAAAGGACCGCGACTGGAACCACGTCGACACCACGTCCTGGATGGGGAACATCGAGCACACCGGCAGTGACACCTTCGACAAGGACGTCCGGGCGGGACTGGGGCTCGCTCTGGAGAGCGCCACGACCGGCCATGCGCCGGGAGCTCCCGGTACGGAGTTCGGACGGCACCCGGAGGCCGAGGCTCGCGTCATGCATGAGGCTGTCAACCTGCTCGACTACGGCGACGGCAACGGCAAGGACGACAAGGGGCAGCTCAAGGGCCAGGGCGACAGCGTCCTCAAGAGCGAGGAGTACGCGAACGTACGCGGTCCCCTCGCCCGGGCGCTCTCCTCCTATTCACCCGACATCGTGGACATCATTGCCGGCGATGGCCCCGGTGACCTGGTCGGCAAGGACGATGCGCTGGCGAACGGCGACCGCTCCCAGATTCAGAACAGCAGGAGCAGCTTGCTGCGCGTGCTGCGCGGAGTGTCCGAGGACCCGGAGAACTACTTCCTCCTGCACGAGTCCGAGCGCCGGTACATGGCCGAGCAGCTCACCACGCAGGACCTGTCCGACCCCGAAGCACTGAAGAACCGTGCCGCGAAGTTCGGTGAGGTCAACGGCGCCATCAATGCCATCGGCGGCGACGTCCACCTCAGTGAACGGGATGCCAAGCTCAGTGCGGCCGGTGACATGCGCGTTTACGGCTACCACGTCATCGGCGGAGCGATCACAGGCATCCCCGTCGTCGGCGACATGGCCCAGCGTGTGGTCGACAGCTGCTGGAACGAATGGCTCAAGGGAGTCAGCGCCGAAGAGGGCCTGCTGGCCCGGGAACGCATCAGCTCCGGCAACGACGCGGCACAGACGGACCTCGGCCACTTCTTCAAGGGCTGGGGCGACGAAACCCACCAGTCGGACACCACGGTCGGTGCCGCCCAGCGCGAAGCACAGCAGAGTTACACCAGCGGGCGGGAAAGCGCCTACTACGCGCTGCGAGAACGGAAGTAGTCCAATGTCTGCGAAGACTCCACGTACACGCCGGCGCCGCATCGTCGCCGGGCTGGCTGCCGCCCTCGTACTGCTGGGCGGCGGCGGGCTGCTCGCCTGGTGGAACACCGACATGCTGGGGCCGGATCGGTTCTGCGGTGACGCCCTGAACTCGTCGGAAGTGAGCGCCGTGCTGGGCGGCCCCGGAAGACTGGCGCAGAGCGGCCTCTATGAGGCATCGGATCCGTATTACTCCTTCTCGTGCAAGGTCCAGCGCACCAGCACATTCGTGGGCGGCGACCAGCCGCTGCTGCAGGCGGAGCTCTCTTTCGACAAGGCCGATTTCGGCCTGGGCGGTTCCCGCCTGTGGAAGAACGCTTCGGCCTCCTCCTACTTCGTAGGCGGGGCCACCGGAGCGGTATCCCCGACGCAGGCATGGGTGCTGCTGCCCGCGGGCTGCGCCAAGGAAGTCCGGCCGGCCTCACAGCACGCCGACGTGCCGGTGCTCGAAATGAACCTGACCCGGGGCCGCAGCAATCCGGCGGCGCTGGCGCGGGCCGCGGTGAGCACCGCCCAGCACGTCGCCGAGGGCCTCGGCTGCGGGGACAGCAACGCGCTGAAGATGCCCTCTCGCTTGCAGGGTCCGGTCGATGACACCGCCCCGGCCGACACCTGCGGCACACAGGGCTTCCGGCTGCCGGAAGCCGCCCTCTTCAAGGGGAAGGCGGAAGCCGGCACGGCGCGTGCCACCGGCCAGGGGTCACGGACACGGGTCTGCGAGGTGATGCTCCAAGGGCCCGGTGATCCCCGGATCACCCTGACCGTCAGCAACGACCCCGCCATCACCGGGGGCGTGCGCCGCGACGAGACGGCCACGCAAGGAAGCGGCCGCACCGTCACCGCATGCTCCTCAGGCGGCCTCTACGTCGCCGTGAGTTTCAACGACGCCTACCGAGATGTGCTCCTGGACCAAGGCAAGGACACGTACGAGACGGCACGTGCCGCCCTCTTCGATTCCTACCGGCATGCCGTGGGCAAGGACTACGGCTGTCCGACTGGCGGACAATAGCGGGCGACACCGATCTCGAGCCACGTCGCCTCGTGGCTGGCATCGAGGCTGCCACCGCAGCCCGGCCGCGTGCGAGACCCGGCGACCGGTGGACTTGCTGCCGGACCGCGAATGCGCCCTGCTCCGCTCCTGACGGGGCCGGTCAGATCGCCTCCTCAACAAGCCCGAAACCCTCCGGGAACCCTTCCAGGAACTCCCGCCGGTCCGGGTCGGGCTCCTCTGCGGCCATCGCCCCGAGCAGATCGAGCAACTCCTGCCTTTGATCACTCGACAGCTGGGTGAACAGATGGGCGATGCCTTCCAGCACCTTCACGGCGTTGTCCGGATCCATCTCCTCGTCGTCACTGCCCTCGATGAACCACAGGACGCCGACCAAAGCCTCGGCCAATGCACGGGTCAGAGACGGATATACGGACATCACGGTGGCCTCTCAACAGGTCAACGACAGAGTCAGGCCATACCACCACACCTCACTGACATCACTTTCCGTGAGCCTCCACAGGAAGTGGACCAGAGCCAGATTTCACTTACGCAGCCAGCCTGGGCCTGTTCGTTGCTCTGCCCGACCGGTCGCCACGTCGGTGTGTCGTTCCGAGGCCCTTGCGTGTCTCCACGGCCCTCAGCTGGGCACACCGTCCGCAGGTCAGGACTGGGCAGAGCTCCGGCGTCCGGCTGCCGAACTGCCTGCGGCCGTACCGGCCGGCGTAGCAGTCTGTGTCGGGCCGTGACTGAGGCAAAGCTGCCAGCGCCAGACGCAGTTTGGACTTGCCCGTGCCAGTCCGTCGGAGGTGTTCGGGTCGTTGAGTGGCTGGACGGCCTCTTCCAGGGAAGGCGCGGGCCCGTTCGCGGCGACCACCGGTGGTGACTACCGCCCGTCAGATGCTGCTTGACCTTGCCGCTGGCGGCAGGGTTGAACGATGAGCGGTATGAACAGCACCGCACCGCAGACCAGCAGGATCGTCGCCGTCACCGGAGCCGGCTCCGGGATCGGCCGGGCCGTCGCCCGCGCCTTCGCCGCCGAGGGCGCCCACGTGGTCGCGATCGGGCGGCGGGTCGAGCCGCTCGAAGAGACCGCTGCCGGGAACGACAGGATCACACCGCTGCCCGCCGACATCACCGCCGAGGGCGAGCCCGATCGGATTCTCCAGGCCGTAGTGGAGACACACGGTCGGCTGGACGTGCTGGTCAACAACGCCGGCATCGTGCGCAGCGGCGCCCTCGGCACGCTGAGGCCAGAGATGATCGAAACTCAGCTCGCCACCAACCTCGTCGCCCCCATACTGCTGGCTCAGGCCGCGCTACCGCTCCTGGATGCGTCGCGCGGGGTCATCGTCAACGTCAGTACATCGGTGGGGCAGCGGGCTTGGCCGGGTAGCTCGGTCTACGCGGCGACCAAAACCGCTCTGGAGCTGCTGACCCGCAGTTGGGCCGTCGAGCTGGCACCCCGCGGGATCCGGGTGGTGGCAGTCGCCCCCGGCGCGATCGACACCCCCATAGGCGAGCACCAAGGCCTGACGCCGGAGCGGATGGCCGCAGTGCGGGAGTGGCAGCTGGCGCACACCCCGCTGGCCCGGATCGGTCGCCCTGAGGAGGTGGCCTGGGCGATCACCAAGCTTGCCGCCCCGGATGCATCGTTCGTCACCGGAGTGGTGCTCCCGGTCGACGGCGGAGCGGTCGTGGCGTGATAGAAGTGGCCCGGGAGGTGGGACGGGTGCGGATCGGTGAGTTGGCCAGGGCAACGGGGACCACCGCTCGTGCGCTGCGGCACTATGAACAGGCCGGACTGATCTCTTCCGAACGGGCCTCCAACGGCTACCGCGTCTACGACGAGCCGGCCGTGGTGCGAGTCCGCAATATCCGCCATCTGCTGGCCGCCGGGCTCACCCTGGACGACGTGCGGGTGTTCCTGCCGTGTTTGGATGGCGATGTGGCTGCGGCACCGCCCTCGGACGGAGGCCTGCGGGTCGCGCTGGAACGGCTGGCGGTCCTCAACCAACGGATCGCCGCCCAGACCGAGGCCCGCGACCGGCTGGAGACCGCCTTGCGACAGGCAGCCGGCGGCCGAGTCCGCCCACCCGAAGCCGGGTGCAGTCATCGATGGCGGTGAACCGGTAGTAGTTCGCCCGCTTCCACCGCTCAGCCTCATCGCTTCAGTCGGAACTCGGCCATCCGCAGGCCAGGCGCCGGCTCCGAGGTCCCCACGCGCGAGAACCCCAGCCGCTCGTACAGGGCAACAGCCGGCAGGTTGTCGGCACCCGTGCTGACCAGTACGTCTCCGGACGGCATCCACTCAGTCAGGAGATGCGCGACCAGCTCCGACGCCAGTCCCTGGCGAAACCACGCTGGATCCACGCACATTCGATGAACATCGATGTCATCGCCCGGGGCCAGATGCTGCCACGCCACGAACGCCGCCAGTTGTCCGTCGTCCGTCAGAGCCCCGGCCCAGCGCAGCGGCTCAGCGCGCAGCTCTTGCAGGGTCTCCCGCAGGGCCGGGATCTCGCTGAAGCCGATCAGGTCAGCTTCGACCGCATACGCACGTCGTCCGACCGCCTGGACTGCCACAGCCATGGCGGCATCCGTCAGGTCCAACTCGCGCAGCAGGAAAGTCCGTCCGCTGCGGGAGCGGACCACGGACGGCTCAATGAAGGACATTCACAGATAGTAGATCCGGCGGATTCCGGAACGAACGCCACAGCTCTCTCCAGCCGAAACCACCCTCACTCCATCCGGTGCCGCCCTCGCTGCGCGGCGAGGGCCCGCCGCCGGTCGGGAAGCTCCCCTCCCCCGCGAGCGCTCGCCGGATCGTCAGGCTTCGTCGGCTGTTGTGCGGGCTCGTACCTCTTGGGGGGTGAGGTAGTGGTCGGTGTACTCGAAGTCGCGCAGCGTACCCGGTTTGTACGTCTGGAAGCCGGTGCGGACGAAGTCGTCACCGGCCACGGCGTTCAGGAGCCAGTTCGTCATCACCCGGGTCTTCGCGGCGCCGGTGCGCAGCGCCGCCCAGTGGTAGCCGCGGGCCACGGCTTGGGCCGGCATTCCGCGCAGGTCGATGCCGAGCGGGCGTGAGACGCCGTCGCGGCCGCCGAGGTCCACGACCAGGCCGAGGTCCTTGTGGACGTACGGACGCAGCGGGGTGCCCCGCAGCGTGGCGACGACGTTGTCGGCGGCGACCCGGCCCTGGCGTGCGGCGTGCTGTGCGGTGGGCGGGCATGGCGCGTCGTCCCCGCCGCCGGCGAGGTCGGGTACGGCGGCCGCGTCGCCGAGCGCGAACGCCCCGTCCGCTCCCGGTACCCGCAGGTCCGCGGCGACGACGAGCCGGCCGCTCTTGGCGGTTTCGGCGCCCAGCGTCGCGATGAGCGGGCTCGCGGCGACGCCGGCCGTCCAGATGAGCGTGCGGCAGGGCAGCACCCGCCCGTCGGTGAGGGTGACGTCCTCGGGGCCGACCTTGGCGACCGAGGAACGGAGCGAGACCTCGATGCCGCGGCGGCGCAGCACGTCCAGGGCGGCCCGGCCCAGCCGGTCGCCGAGTTCGGGCATCAGCTTCGGGGCCACGTCCACGAGGTGCCAGCTGATCTCGCGCCGGTCCAGCCGGGGGTAGCGGCCGATGGCGTTGGTGGTGAGCCGCTCCAGGGAGGCGGCCGTCTCGGTGCCGGCGTAGCCGCCGCCCACCACGACGAAGCCGAGGCGTGAGGCCCGTTCCGACGAGCCGGGTGCGGCGGCGTCGGCCAGGTCGAGCTGGGCGATCACGTGGTCGCGCAGGTGGGCCGCCTCGGCCAGGGTCTTCATCCCGCGGCCGTGCTCCGCCAGGCCGGGGATGTCGAAGGTGCGGGTCACGCTGCCCGGTGCGAGCACCAGGTGGTCGTACGGCTGGTCCACCATCTCCCCGGTGATCTTCCGGATGACGCAGACCTTGGCCCGGGTGTCGACGCCCACGGCCCCGCCGGGCACGATCCGTGTCCGGTGACGCCGGCTGCGGCGCAGCGACACCGCCACCGACTGGGGGGTGAGCACCCCGGAGGCCACCTGCGGCAACAGGGGCAGGTACAGCTGGTAGGAGAACGGAGTGACCAGCAGGATCTCCGCCTCCCCGGGTGACAGCGTCCGCTCCAGGCGGCGTACGCAGGCGACGCCGGCGAAGCCCGCGCCGACGACCACGATCCTCGGTCGCACCATGGTGTCCGTCCCTTCTCGGGTGTACGGGTCCCCGGCACGCCTTCCCCGGCAGGCCGTTCCATGCACGCGGAAAGCGGGACGGATCCGGCCGAGATCGGTGATCCGCTCCTTGCGCCGGCCGAGGGTGACGAGCAGTTCTCGTACGGTCTGCCTGGCCTGGGGGTCTCGCCGGAGAGGAGTAGAGCTGCCCCTCGTGGTTGCGACCCATGAACTTGATGCCGTGGGTGCGCCGCTCCACGAGGGTCAACCGGAGGATCAACCAGAGCACCACCCGCCTTGAGCGCTCGGAGCCCTTCGGGGGCGGCGGCGGGGGCAGGCGTCATCGCGCCGCCGGTGCTGGCCTAGCAGCTACCCGCCGGACGGTAACCGGCCGGTGCGGCGCTCAGCGTCGGCCGCGGTCCACAACCCCAGCGCGCGGACCGCCTTCGCACTGCGCATGATGAGCTGGGAGCCGTTGAGGGGCAAGAAGCTCACCCTGGAGGTCGCCTACGCCGTCATCGACGTCTGCTCGGGCCCCGACGGTGACGCGCGCATCGACGCCAAGCGCCGCGACGACGATGACGTTCCGGGTGATGTTCCGGGTGACGTGCCGGATGAGAGCTCTGAGGGGAAGTGGCCGCTGAAGCCAGGAGGGGCCGAACCTGTGTCGGGTTCGGCCCCTCCTCGGTGAGGACAGTTAGAGACCGCCCTCATGCCACTGTGCCAGTTCCAGGTCCAGGCGCTGGAGGTCCACCGTGCGCTGCTGTGTTTCCTCCAGCCAGGCGTCGGTCAGGGCAGCGAAGGTCACGGCATTGGCGAGATCGAGGTGCTCGTCGACGGCGAACCACACCAGCAGTCCGTCGGCGGCCGGTGTGCCGCGGTCGCACTGCGGGCAGAGGGCAACTTCGCGGATGCCGGTGACCTCAGTGGCTTCGGCGTTCTGCCATGCGTGCGGGAAGCGGGCGGTGAGCAGGGGCGCTCCCGTGCATCGGGCGCAGAGCGGCAGGTCGTCGAGGGCGATCTCGATCTCTCGGGGCACAGGGACTAGGCCACGCCCTGCCAGGCGTCCGGCCCGAAGGTGCCCTTGATGTCGGAGGCGACCGAAGGCGGGTCCACGAGGAACCCGAGTTCGTAGACGATGGTCTTGTCCGGTGTCTGCACCCGCATGCGGACGGGGCTTTCGCCGGGGTGCGCCTTCAGGATGCGGCGCAGTTCCCGGACCGTCTTCTCGTGCATCTTGTGGGAGCGGAAGGAGAGGAGGACCGGGGGCTTTCCGCCGTGTTCGGCGGACGAGACGTCCAGCTCGGCGATTTCCGAGCCGATGATGTTCATGCTGCCGTCCCGGTCCTGGGCCCGACCGGTGACGGAGATGACGCTGTCGGGGATCAGGGCGTGGCCGACGAGCTGGTAGGTGGCCGGGAAGAAGCAGACCTCGATGGCGGCGTCACGGTCGGCGAGGGTGACCGCGGCCCAGGAGTTGCCCTGCTTGGTCATCTTCCGGTCGACGGACGTGATCAGACCCGCGATCTTGACCTGTCCTTCCTGGCCCGACGTCATGATTTCGGTGATCGTCGTGTCGCGGTTGCGGGACAGGATGTGCTCGGTGCCGTCCAGCGGGTGCGCGGAGACGTACAGTCCGAGCATTTCGCGTTCGGTGGCCAGCAGCTGCTTGCGCGGCCACTCTTCCTCGGTGATGGGGAAGTCCAGGCCGAAGGCCGGGGTGTCGTCCGTGCTGCCCATGCTGGCGAAGAGGTCGTCCTGGCCGTACGCCTCGGCCTTCTTCACCGGGATGATCGCGTCGATCGCGTCCTCGTGGACGGCGGAGAGTCCCTTGCGGGTGTGCCCGAGGGAGTCGAAGGCACCCGCCTTGATCAGGGATTCCACGGCCCTCTTGTTCAGGGCCCCGATTTCGGACTTGTCGAGGAAGTCGGCGAAGGAGGCGTACTTGCCCTGCTTCTTTCGGGAGGTGACGAGCGACTCGATGACGCCCTCGCCCACGTTGCGTACCGACTTCAGGCCGAAGCGGACGTCTTCGCCGATGGCGGTGAACTCGGCGACGGACTCGTTGATGTCCGGCTGGAGCACGTTCACGCCGCTCTTGCGGGCGTCGGCGAGGTAGATGGCCGCCTTGTCCTTGTCGTCTCCGACGGAGGTCAGGAGCGCTGCCATGTACTCGGCGGGGAAGTTCGCCTTGAGGTAGGCCGTCCAGAACGAGACCAGGCCGTATCCGGCGGTGTGGGACTTGTTGAACGCGTAGCCCGAGAACGGCAGCATGACGTCCCACAGGGCCTTGATGGCTTCCTCGGCGTAGCCGTTCTCCTTCATGCCGCCGTGGAACTTGTCCCACTCGGCGGCCAGGACTTCCGGCTTCTTCTTGCCCATGGCCCGGCGCAGCAGGTCGGCGCCACCGAGGGTGTAGCCGGCGAGCTGGCGGGCGATGGCCATGATCTGCTCTTGGTAGACCAGCAGGTGGAACGTCGTACCGAGGATCGGCTCCAGCGGTTCGCGCAGGTCCGGGTGGATCGGCGCGATCTCCTGGCGGCCGTTCTTGCGGTGCGCGTAGTTCGTGTGCGCGTTCGCGGCCATCGGGCCGGGGCGGTACAGGGCGAGGGCGGCCGCGATGTCCTCGAAGCGGGTGGGCTCCATCAGCTTCAGCAGGGTGCGCATGCCGCCGCCGTCGAGCTGGAAGACACCGAAGGTGTCGCCGCTGGCGAGGAGCTCGTACGTCTTCTTGTCGTCCAGCGGGATGGTCTCGGTGGACAGGTCCAGGCCGCGGTTCTCGCGGACGTTCTGGATGGCCTGGTCGATGACGCCCAGGTTGCGGAGCCCGAGGAAGTCCATCTTGACCAGCCCCATGTTCTCGCAACTGGGGTAGTCGAAGCCGGTGATCTTGACGCCGTCCTTGGCCCGCATGTGCAGCGGGATCCGGTCGGTCAGCTTGGTCTTGGAGAGGATGACGGCGGCCGCGTGCACGCCGGTGTTCCGGATGAGGCCCTCGACGCCGAGGGCGCCGTCGATGACCTTCTTCACATCCGGTTCGTTCTCGTACATCGTGCGGGCCTCGCCGGCCTCGCTGTAGCGCGGATGCGAGGAGTCGAAGAGCCCGGTGATCGGCATGCCCTTGCCCATCACGTCCGGCGGCCAGGCCTTCGTGATCCGCTCACCGTGCGCGAAGGGATATCCCAGGAGGCGGGAGGTGTCCTTGATCGCGTTCTTCGCCTTGAGCTTTCCGAAGGTGTTCACCATCGCGGTGAACTCGTCGCCGTACTTGTCGACGACGTAGCGGACCATCTGGTCGCGCTTGCGGTCGTCGAAGTCGAGGTCGACGTCCGGCGGGTTGATGCGCTCGGGGTTCAGGAACCGCTCGAACAGCAGACCGTGCTCCAGGGGGCACAGCTCGGTGATGCGCGTCGCGTAGGCGACGATCGAGCCGGTGGCCGATCCACGGCCCGGGCCGACGGGGATCTTGTTGTCGCGGGCGTACTTGCAGATGTCCGCGACGACGAGGAAGTAGGAGGAGAAGCCCATCGGACCGATGACCTTCATCTCGGTCTCGAACCGCTCCATGACGTGTTCGGGGACCGGAGAGCCGTAGCGCATCTCCAGGCCCTTGATGACGTCCCTGCGCAGCCAGGACTCCTGGGTCTCCCCTTCCGGTACGTCGGGGAAGTCCGGCATCTCGTTCTTCTCGGCGAAGACCTCGTCGTAGGACTCGATGCGCTCGGCGATCAGGAGCGTGTTGTCGCAGGCCTCGGGGAGCTCGGAGAAGAGCTCGCGCATCTGCTCGGCGGTCTTGAGGTAGTAGCCGGACCCGTTGAAACGGAACCGGCCCGGGTCGTCCTTGTTCTTGCCCACGCCGATGCACAGCAGGTTGTCGTGCGCGTCCGCGTGGTCCTCGAGGACGTAGTGGGCGTCGTTGGTCGCCAACAGCGGGATGCCGAGGTCCTTCGCCAGCCGCAGGAGTCCGCCGCGGACGTTCCGCTCGAGGTCCAGGCCGTGGTCCATCAGCTCCAGGAAGTAGTTCTCCTTCCCGAAGATGTCCTGGTACGCCGCGGCGACCTCGCGCGCCTCGTCGTACTGGTTCAGCCGGAGCCGGGTCTGGATCGCGCCCGAGGGGCACCCGGTGGTGGCGATGATCCCGCTGGCGTGCTCGGAGATCAGTTCCATGTCCATGCGGGGCTTGCCGGACGGGAACTGGCCGGTGTACGAGGCCTCGGTGGACATGAAGAACAGGTTCCGCAGGCCCTCGACGTTCCGTGCCCACATGGTCATGTGGGTGAACCGGCCGCCACCGGAGACGTCCTTGGAGCCTTCGCCGTCATCCGACATGGCGCGCTGGCCGCCGGGCCCCCAGAATTCCTGCTTGCGTGCGCGGCGGGAGGACGGTGCGACGTACGCCTCGATGCCGATGATCGGCTTGACTGTGTCGAAGCCCTTCGCCACCTGCTGGAACTCGTACGCCCCGAACATGTTCCCGTGGTCGCTCATCGCGATGGCGGGCATGCCCTGGCGGGCGACCTCGGCGAACATCGGCTTGAGCCTCTGCGCGCCGTCGAGCATCGAGTATTCAGTGTGATTGTGCAGGTGAACAAAGCTGTCGGCCACCGGGCAGGCACCTCCGCATGCGAGGTCGAGGAAGCCCCCAGCGTAACGCCTGTCCCAGGCGCACACGTTCCTCCGGAGGGACTCCGGGGAGATCAGTATCGGCTTCGTAGCAGACCCGCCGACCGTCGGCGAAAGCCGGTCGATTCCCCGCCGGCGGGGAGCGCCTGCGGCACCCGGGGCGGGGCCGCGGACATGGGTGGCCAGCCCGCGTCAGCCCGGCCGGCCAGTCCGCAGCCGACGGAATCCCCGGGTCCCCGGGTCCCCGGGTCAGCTCTTGTGATTCCAGTCGGTCAGGGCGGCTCCGTGCAGCATGGAAACCTGCTGCGTGGCCAGGACCCGGGGCAGTGCGGGGTCGCCGTAGGCATAGTGGTGAACCGAGGGCGTTGCCGGGACCGGTCGCGTCCACGACGTGCGGAACTCAATGCCCCGAACCCCGTAGGGCTCGGCCCGGGCGACGGTGAGAATGGCGAACCCCTTGCGCAGTGCCGGGCAGCGGGCTATCGACGTGTCCGGACAGGGACGGCAGATGGGGGGTAGTCGACCGGGAGACGCTGGCTGAAGCCGTGCACGGCGGCCTCTTGGGCCAGGTCCAGGAGCTGAGCGGTGCCGACGGCTCGGACAGTGCGGGGAAGGGTCGGGGGCATGTCGCGATGATGCCAGGAAGCCTGTGCGGGGCCGAGAAGTCAGCTGTGCGGGATCCGACGAAACGAACTGCACTCGGCTACCGGCCCTCCTTGTGGCGACGGCGGCCGAGCGCGCCAGAGAGTTCACCGACCGGCGCGAGTACGTGTCCGCCATCGCCCGCGCACCACCACACGGCCTCGCCGTCCCGCTCCGAGCCGTGGACACCGAGGTCATGCCGGGGGCACACCGGCCAGACCTGCCAGGTCTGTTCGAGCAGGCTCTCCTGAATCATGATCGTCAGGCTGCTCAGTGCCATGGTCGGGTCGCTGCACATGCCCGGCAGGATGGGGCCGCCCCATTGGAGCCCGTCGCCGCCGGCAAGGCGGACACCGGCTCCCGCCGGGAACCAGTCCTCCAGGACCTCGATCTCCGGTACGCCCTCGATCCCACGCGTGGCCAGGTCGCGGGCAATGATCCGCAGCGCGGCGCGCAACGTCTCCCAACGCTCGGGGGCGAGGTCGAAGCCGGATCGAAGCCCGCGCCGTCCAGGATGCGCCAGGCCAGAGCTGTCATCTCCCCCTGCGGCACCTCGGCTGGGTTCCGTTCGACGACCTCCCCGATGGCTTCGGTGCAGTGGGACCAGTCGTGCAGTTCGCAGGCGAGGGCCACCACATCGTGCGGGTCGAGGTTGTCCTCGCGCAGGCCGAGGTAGACCCTTCGCTTCAACCGTTCAGCAGCCGCTTCGTACTCGGCCATGGCGTTGCTCACCGCCCCAGTATCCCGACGCAGCGCGGCCCCCGCTGCATGGCCTTTCGGCATCACACCTGACGCACTCACCAGCGGAACTACGACCTCACCACTTGATCGCGGCCGTCACTCGAAAGGAATCGCACCCATCCGGCTGTCGAGGACCGAACCGACCTCGGCTCCGTCCGGGCGGGCGAAGCCGAAGCGGTCCTGCTCCTCGGGGCGTCCGGAAGCGCCGGGCCACGCGGCGGCGGCCGCCTTCACGGAGAGGCGGTCCGCGCTCGTCACCCCGCAGGTGCGCCGGCGGCAGAGTCCGTCGGTTCCCGGGGGGGTGGGCGGCGCGGCACACGCGGTCGGTGTGCAGCTCGGTCGTGAGCTGCCCGCCGAAGGCGCCGAGCAGCAGCCCGCACCAGAGGGCGTCCTGGTCGTGGCGCCGACGGAAGGCGTTCAGCTCGACCGCCTCCAGCGGCAGCAGCAGCGGCTCCTCCGACTCCACGCGGCCCAGAGCCGCCGTCCATCCCCGCCCCTGTCGATTTCCACTCGTTGGTCGTGTGATCACTGCTCGGCGCGCATGCGCCGTTTCTCCCGCCGCTGGTGGTGCGCGTGGGCGACCTGGGAGTCGCCGAGGCAAAGGAACGCGATGGCGTGGGAGACGAGGACGGTGATCACATCGGCGGCACCTTCGGGGCCGCGGGCCGGGACCAGGGTGCGTGCGGTCTCGTCGAAGAGGTCGAGTACGGCCTCATCGCCGAGGGTCAGGCCCAGGCGGTCGGCCAGGAAGTGGCGGACGAGCGCGGCGGCGTCGGCGAGCTGCTGCTCGACACCGAGCTCGGCGGCCGCGCCGACGGCCGAACCGGGCCGCGCTGTGCTTCACCCCGGCCCACGCGTCCTGGGCCAACCCGATCGAGGCCCACTTCGGACCCTTGCGGCAGTTCACCGTCGTCAACTCCAACCACCGCAACCACACAGCACAGACCCGGGCCCTGCACACCAACGCCCGCCACCCCGATGTCCTCGCCGCCCAGCGCCGCGAACGCGTACGCATCCGCAGCGCGAAAGGCATCCGATGGTGCGGACGTCCCGTCGGTGAAGCAGCATGAGTTCCGGTCTCAGGTCGGGTCTCGGGTCTCAGGTCTCAGGTCTGAGGTTCGCTCCGCAGGTCAACGAAGCCGGTTTCAATGTCGCCGCGGAAGGTGAGGGCTTCTTCGCCGATACCGAGGGCACTGAGCAGGAGGTCGAGGGCCGCGTCGACGTCTGTCTGGGCGCGACTGACCCAGACGAAGACATCGGGGCGAGGGCTGCCCTCCAGCCGGCTGAGCGCAAAGTCGATCTTCTGGATGCGGAACATCGCCGCATCCACCGCGCCCAGGTCCTCCCAACCCCGTTCGATGTTCAACCGCAGCCGCGCGGCCAGAACGTCCAGCGACGGAGACACGCCGGCAACCAGCCGGAAGGAGCTCGCCGCGTACTCCCACATGCTGGCCTGGAAGGCCGGGTTTCGCTTGCCGCCCTGGTACTCCGGCGCGCATTCCCAGTCCGGTTCCGGCCCAGGAACCTCGACCTCCGCCATATGCTCTCCCCCACCCCGCCACTGAGCTGTGACCCCTCGTAGACCAGCGAATGTACCGCCGGTACGTATCCAGCTGCTGGATCTCATCCGGTCGTCCCGCGGCCTGCCGATCAGCTCGACGTGGTTCCGTCCTGGCCCGGGCGCTCCTCTCACCGCAGGTCGGTACGTCCCAGCCATGCCGGTTTCACCGGCACGCCGTCCTCGTAGCGCTCCACCGACGGCGGCAGTGAGGGAGGGGGCGGGGACTCCGGCGTTGTGGCCGGTAGCGTCTCGGTCTCTGCCGGCCCATCGTCGACCCGTTCAACCCGTTCGACCGGGGTAGGGCGGTCGGTGTCGTCCAGGAGTTCGGCAGCCGAGAAGCGGGTGGCGTGGGACTGCCACGCACCGTCGACAACCAGCAGGAATCCATCACCCTCGCGAAAGAGGCGGCGACGCTTGGGGCTCCTGGGATGCTCCGGCGTATAGGCGCGCGCCCGCCTCTCCAGTTCCGCCAGAGCCGCCTCGCGCCCACCCTCCACATGTGCCATCACGTAGGCCTCGGTGTGCTTGCGCTCCCCCAGGCCCACCGTCGTCTCGAGGATCAGTCCCCACGTCGCCAAGGCCGTCCTCCTTCCCGTTTCCCGACGAGCACGCGTTCGACAGGCATCACTGACGCTCCCGGCGAGACGGGGGCGAGCCGCCTTCAACGGTCACTTCTGCGGGCCAGATGCCGTGCTCGATCATGTGTGCCACGGCGTGGCCGGCGACGTCGAACGCGACGGTGTCCCGGTCGGCGTAGCTGTCGACCTGCCCGTTGGACAGCAGATAGCCACCGGAGGAGCCTTCGGCGCGCGGATCGGCCAGATGCTCACCCGGGCCGTCTTCCCCGTCCAGCAGTACGACCGTCGCGCGTTCGCCGTTGGTGACCACGGCCAGGAGCCGTCCCGCGTCATTCTCGAACCGGGTCTCCTGGTTCGCCCAGTCCCACCGATGCCGAAGCAGCTGCCGAGCTTCCTGGCCGGAGTAGGGGTGGCCGTCAGAGCCTTGCAGGTGCCAGGGGCCGGTGGTGGTCAAGGTGATCCTGCCTGCCTCGATCTGGCGTCTCCGAACGGCCGGGGTGCCGGATGTGCCGGATATGGATGATGGCAGCGCCGGGGCGGCGTCTGAGTGGGCCCCATTCTCACATCCACGGCCACCGGGGCCTCAGGTGGTGGTGCGCCGCCGTTTGCCGGTTCCCGCGAGGAGTGCGGCGCCCATGGCGAGGGCCGCGCCGGATCCGCCGAGGGCCCAGATGGTGGCGGGGTCGGTGCCCGTGGCCGCGAGCCGGCCGCCGGTGGCGGGGTGGGTGGCTGTCGGCGTACCGCCGTCGGGCGTGGGGTGTTGCCGGTGCCGGCTCCGCCGCCCTGACCGCCGCCCCCGCCCCCGCCCCCGCCCCCGTCGCCGTCGGTGGCCGGGGCAGCGACGAATGCCTTCCCTACGTTGGCGTCCGATGTGGCCTTGGCCCGCAGCCGGATGTGCCACACCTCGACGACGTCGTACTGGCGGGAACGCGACACCCGCCAGGCACACTTTGTCCGGTAGTACCTGACCGGCACGGGAACGGCGTCGAGGGGCGGCAGTTGCCGTACCCAGCCGTACGGTTACTCGGCCCTCAGTGCGGCCAGTCGTTGTTCGAACGGCACCACTGCGAAGCCGTCCGCCGGGTCCACCGACGTGATCGCGCCCGTGAGGGAGCGGGGTGCGATCGCGGCGGCGGTGTCGACGTCCACGGCGGTGTCCCCCGTGGCGGGAGCCATGAAGCGGGCCAGTTCCGCGCCCGCTCGGGTGACCCGCTGGGCCAGGCCCTCGTCGCCCCAGTCCTCGGACGCGGCGTAGACGGCCGTGGGGAGGGCCAGGGCGCGCAGGTAGGTGAAGAGGGGGCGCAGGGCGTGTTCGGTGACCAGGGAGTGCCGGGCCGTGCCGCCCGTCGCGCCGAGGAGGACGGGTTTCCCGGTGAGGGCGTCCTTGTCGATGACGTCGAAGAACGACTTGAACAGGCCGCTGTAGGAGCCTGCGAAGACCGGGGTCACGGCGATCAAGCCGTCCGCGGCGGCCACCGCGTCGAGCGCGGCGGCCAGCCGTGCGGGCGGGAACCCCGTGACGAAGTGCTGGGCGATCTCCGTCGCGAGGTCCCGCAGTTCGATCACTTCGGGCTCGGCGTCCAGGTGGCTGAGGGTCGCGGCCGCGAGGCGGTCGGCGAGCAGACGGGTCGAGGAGGGCGAGCTGAGTCCGGCCGATACGACGATGAGCTTCATGCCCGCGTCTCCTCCTCCTTCACGTCCTTCGAGATGCCCTGCGGCTGGGCGGTGTTCGCGGCCGCCGCCGCGCGGGCCGCGTGCGTCGGGGCGTCGGGCACCCCGGCCGGGCGGAGGTTCGCGAACTCCTTGCGGAGCACCGGTACGACTTCCTCGCCGAGCAGGTCGAGCTGTTCCAGGACGGTCTTCAGGGGCAGGCCGGCGTGGTCCATCAGGAACAGCTGGCGCTGGTAGTCACCGGCGTAGTCCCGGAAGGAGAGGGTGCGCTCGATGACCTGCTGCGGTGAGCCGACGGTCAGGGGGGTCTGGGAGGTGAACTCCTCCAGGGAGGGGCCGTGGCCGTAGACGGGTGCGTTGTCGAAGTACGGGCGGAACTCGCGGACCGCGTCCTGGGAGTTCTTCCGCATGAAGACCTGGCCGCCGAGGCCGACGACGGCCTGCTCGGGGGTGCCGTGGCCGTAGTGGGCGTAGCGCTCCCGGTACAGGTTGACCATCTGCTTGGTGTGGGAGGCGGGCCAGAAGATGTTGTTGTGGAAGAAGCCGTCGCCGTAGTACGCGGCCTGCTCGGCGATCTCCGGCGAGCGGATGGAGCCGTGCCACACGAAGGGCGCGACGCCGTCCAGCGGGCGGGGCGTGGAGGTGAAGGACTGCAGCGGCGTACGGAACTTGCCCTTCCACGTGACGACGTCCTCGTCCCACAGGCGGCGCAGCAGCGCGTAGTTCTCGATGGCGAGGTCGATGCCGTCTCGGATGTCCTTGCCGAACCAGGGGTAGACCGGGCCGGTGTTGCCGCGGCCCATCATCACGTCGACGCGGCCGTCCGCGACGTGCTGGAGCATCGCGAAGTCCTCGGCGATCTTGACCGGGTCGTTCGTGGTGATCAGTGTCGTCGAGGTGGACAGGATCAGGTTCTCGGTGCGTGCGGCGATGTAGCCGAGCAGCGTCGTCGGCGAGGAGGGGACGAACGGCGGGTTGTGGTGCTCGCCGGTGGCGAAGACGTCGAGGCCGACCTCCTCGGCCTTCTGTGCGATGGCGAGCATCGCCTTGATGCGCTCGTGCTCGCCGGGCACGCGTCCGGTCGTCGGATCGGCCGTGACGTCGCCGACGGTGAAGATCCCGAACTGCATGGCTCCCCTTCCTGGGATTGTTTACAATTCAACCATACCCTGGAACCGGGAGTGCTTCCCAGGTATTCCTGATGTCGGTGGGGCGGGGCCGATGCCTGGTCGGGCGGCATGGGGGCCGGGGCCCCGGGCGAAGCCGCCGGGGAGTCGGCCGACCACGGGCGCTGAATGTGCGCCCTGCTCGCCGGCCTCGCCCTCATCGCCTACCCCCTGAGCTGGTCCTTCGGCCCACCCCGGACCATCTCGGCGGCCGGACCGGCAGGCCCCTTCCTTGCCCCCGGCGCCCGGCGGACCTTCCGCGCCCCCGACCACCGGGCCGGTCCGGTCCGGTCCGGCCCGGCCCTGCCCTGCCCAAGACGGCTCCGACGGCACCACCGCCGTCCGCCGGTACCTCATGGCCGCCACCGGCGAATTGGCCGGATGCCGCAGCCGCGCGGCCGCGAACCCCGACACCCCATGGGTGGCGCGCCCGGGCGCGGCGTACAGGGCCGTGTGGTGGGGCACCTTCGCGCCGGCGCTGGGCCATGGCGAGCGCCTGCGGCGGTTCGGCGGCAGCCGTTGTGGGGCACGGTCGCGGGGCGGGAGGCACGACGTGGAGGTTGCGGACGACCGCGAGCACGAACACCCGCGGTCCCGTCGGCCAGCCCTGGGACCGACGGGACCGCAGGCGCTTCGCGTCGTAAGAGGCCGGGCGTCGGCACGCCCGGAGCAGTCGGTCATCCCCCGGAGTCGTCGTGCGTGCTCCGTACCAGCCGCTTCCGGGGCGCCAGGCCCGCACCCACCCAGGGGATGCCGTGCCAGGTACCTCTTTGGTTTCTAGATCGTGTAGGGGTACAACTCGATTACCGGTGTCACGAAGAGGACTCGCTGTCCAGCTGACGGGAGCGCATCGGCTTCCCAATCGACCAAGACGATGTCCGACCCCAGTCGCAGAGACACGACGCCGTCGTCATCCACCGAGTCCACCACGGCGCAGACCGTCACGTCGCCCTGTGGAGCGGCCACCAGCACGTCCGCCGACAGATCGGCCGGCGTCCATGTTGCGACCGCGTCCGGAATATCGATCTCCACGTGCGCGGACCCCGCCGCAGGTGCCCTCGAACGCACGGACCTCGACGATCTGCACTGGCCTCTCATGGAAGTGGAACCGCGTGGGCTCTCCGCCCATCTCATGGCCGCCCAGCCGAATGCTGCGTTTTGCCGTCTGCGGAGTCCGGTCCCCCGGCGTCCGGGAGGGCGGTGTGTGGATGGACGTTCGTGTCTGGGCCTTCGCCGGACCCCCCCAGGCGTCCATCGCCTCCAGTCGGCCTATGAGCCGGAGCGAGAGGACCTGCCCCAGCCCGGCGGCAGCAGGTCCCAGGAGTCGTAGCGAAGCCATTCGCTGAACGTGACGGGGCGGGCGCTGCCCCTGTGGTCGAGGGGCAGCGGGATGATCAGGTCGCAGGTGGCGCGACCATCCCACCACACCGTGCCTGCGAGTGGACCGGCGACCGCCAGCAGAGTGTGGAAGCCGCAGCCGTGGTCCTGCAGGATCACGGCGCCGGAACACCGGCTTGGCGGGCTTCGCCTCCTTGAGGTACGCACGGTAAGCGGCCGGGAAGGACACACCAAGCTCTTGCTCGGCCATGACCAGCTCTTCCTCGGTCAACGGCGGGGATACGGACTGGCGGTGCATGGTGTCGAGCCTAGAGCTGAACGAGCTGTGCGCACCACGGGATGAGACGTACGCTGCCGCCGCCTCTATGCGTCGGTCGAATGACCTGCAACCGCGTCGATCGCGGCAGCCCACTCCGATCCCTGGCTCTTTCGCGAGCCAGACGGCCAGACGATGACCTCTAAGAACTGGTCAGCGAACGGCAGGGCAGGTCCCCACCAGGCCATCATGAACGGCCCCGGCAAGTCCCCGGTCCGCTAACGCCCAGCCCGGTCCGGTCCGGTCCAGTCCACTCCAGTCCAGTCCACGTTCCATTCCCGCGGCAGGTCCTCGTCGCAGAAGACACAGACGAAGTCTTCCTCGCGAACGACGTTCAGCTGGCTGCAGGAGGGACAGCGCCGGAACACCACCTCGTGGGTGAAGCAGGACGGGCACTCGATCCCGGCTGCCGCCAAAGCCTTCGCGACGACCGGCCACGAGCTGATGTCCGGGCAGTATCCGGTCGACTGGTTGCTCACCTCAGCGACCACCCACTGCCCGGACTCCTCGCGGAAGCTCATCTCCCCGGCGCCCAGCACTCGGCCACCGCCAGCACACACCACGTGCTCACTCCGGCGCGGCGCGAGCCGCAGCACACCCTCCGAGTCGATGACGAACGTGAACGGCTCGGCCAGCTCCACCGCTGCCTGAGCCGAAGCCCATTCGTCGAAATCGGCCGCCGAGTGGATGCTTCGGCCCTCGGCCTCCGGCCGGACAAGGGCCCGCACATCAGGCGGTCCCACATACCGATAGCTCCACCCCAGCAAGTTCACGCTGGTCAACCTAACGCCGCCCGAGGCCAGGCCCTGCGGAATTACGTGAACTTACCCCTGGGAACAACGCGAACGTTCACACGACAGACCCTGGCGGATTGGAAGCCAGCGACAGGCGTCAGGGGCCTTGCCTGCCTGAGGACGCGGTGGGAGCTTTGCGACCGCATGGGAGGACCACATGGTCGGCCTGGGGAAGCGGATGAACACCATGGCCGACAACCTCCACACCACGGCCAACGCCTACGACACCACCGACGCCCAGGCGGAGGACGCGTTCAGCAGGCTCCGGCACGGCCTTCCTGGTCGAGGCGTCCCACGTCGAATTCGACATGCTCAGGGCGGACATCCCGGTCGGGAAGGACCCGCACCTCCAGCGCGCCTGGTGGGACGGCCTGACCCCGCAGCAGCAGAAGGACCTCACGCGGGCCGGTCCCGTGACCCTGGCCGGCCTCAAGGGCCTGCCGACCAAGGTCGGGCGCGGGCTCCGCGGGCCCGACGGCAAGATCGACCGACCGGGTCGAGATGGTGCGGTACGCACTCGAACGCTGGGACAAGAAGGACGACCTGGACCACGGGGCCTTCGGCAATTGCACCAACTTCGTGTCGTCCAGCCTGGAAGCGGGCCGCATGAAGAAGAGGTTCTCGCCGTGGACGGGGCTGATGTGCGACGACACCTGGGGCCGCCGGAGCGGGACCGGGTGGGACCGGCTCGACCAGAACGCGTACCACTCCGAGTCCTGGGCGCGGGCCGAGGGCTGCAGAACTTCCTGCTGCGCCACGGCAGCAAGGAGATCCCGAGGGCGGACGCGCGCCCGGGTGACATCATCTTCCACGAGCAGGTGGCGCCCGGCACGGAAACGGTCCCGGGCGAGACCCACCATGCCGCCGTCGTCACCTCGGTCACCCCTGACGGGGACATCAAGCTGACCCAGCACACGAGCTCGTTCCAGAACGTGAGTCTGGACAGCCGGGAACACATCGCGCACAGGAACGGGGGCGAGCAGGGCACCCGCATCGTCCGCCCCGAACCGAATTGGTACTGATGGCCGCCACCTCACCCTCCCCCGCTACGACCGACGGCACCGCGCGCCCGCGCGCCGTGACGTTCGGCACCGTGACGGCGGCGCTGATGGTGCCGCTCATGATCGTGGCGGGTGTGGTGACCTCCCTGCACACGCAGGAGATCCAGCATGAGTGGGCCGACCGGCAGCGGGAGGTCTGTCGGCACTTGCCCTTCCCGATGGCGGAGTACGCCGCTGGGTGGGCCGGTGCGATCCTCGGCGTAGCGGCGGTGGCGGTGTGCGTGCTGCTCGCGCGGCGGCTGCGCGGCCGGTACGGCCTCCGGCTCGGGGAGAGCTGGCCGGGTCTGCTCGCCGGCACCACCGTGTGGTTCAGCGTCCTGGCGATTCCGATGGAGCTGATCCAGCTGTACGTCGTGTACTCGGCCGCCGCGTCGGGGATCAAACTCGGTGACGGGTGTTGGTGAGCTCGTAAGCCCGGAGCTGTCGACGGGCGGTCGACCAAACGACCTCGAACTCATCGGCCGACAACCGCTGCGGGTCGTGCCCCTCCCACTCAGAGATGGGCGGCTCGGCGGTCAGACCGTAGACGCTCTCGTATGGGGCCAGCCGACCGTCACTTTGGTTCTTGCCACTCGGCCAGCGAGGCAGCGGCCAGTGCCCTGTTTCCGGGCTCCTGAAGCTCGACTTGCCGGAGCACGTACCCGTCGGTGTCCAGCTCGAAGTAGAACCAGACGGCTTCCTCGTCCCAGAAACAGCGAACCCAGCGTGTCACGGGTTCACCGCGTCGAAGGGCTCGTCGTGCCAGCGCCAGCCGGCGGTGCCGTCGTCGTGGATGTGCAGCATGAATTCGGCGACCGGGCTGCCGTCGGGGAACGTCATGGTGAGCGCACCGCGGATCTGGGTGTAGCAGGCGTCGGCCTGCTCCCAGTCCTCGTCGTCAACAGCCCGTTCCTGCCCGGCGAAGAGGGGACGGAACTCTTCAAAGCCAGGCAGTGCCTCGACTTCGGCGTGGGTCCAGGGCATGTCGGTGCCGGTCACGGTCAGCCCCGCAATCTCCTGGTCGCCGTGGTGAAGCCGCCACGTACTGCCGGCGGTCAGGTTCGGGTTGGCCATGTCCCCATGATGGCGATCACCACTGACGGACGGGGAACGAGGTCATGGCACCTCTCGACTGCGGCTCAAGCCTCCGGAGCGGCCGAAGGCCGGGGCTGGATGCTTCCGGTGAGCTCCTGGTACGCATCCATCACGTCACCCACGTGCAGCGTGGTGACCTCGTCGTGCGACGGAACTCCTGAGCTGCCGTGCCGGTCGAAGACGCGCAGGTCCCGCGCCGCGGCGGTCTTTCGGGCGAGTTCGCGCGCGAAGCGGCCGTTGCCGAGGCGGTCGATCATGCCGTGGGTGACGGCGAGGTCCCACGACGTGCGCAGCGCGACCGCCGCCTCCTCGGTGAGCGAATCCCCCTGAGCCGCCAGGAACGACTCCGCGATCAGCGCCAGCTCGTCGGCGGCGTAGGAGGGGAAGTCCACCCGCGTGTTGAAGCGGGAAGCGAGACCCGGGTTGGTGGAAAGGAGCTCGGCGATCTCGTTCGGATACCCGGCCAGAACCACGACCAGGCGGTGCCTGTCGTCCTCGGCCCGTTTGAGCAGCACCTGGAGTGCTTCCTTCCCGAAGGCGTCACCGCCCGAGTAGCCGGTGTTGGACAGCGCGTAGGCCTCGTCGATGAAGAGGACGCCGTCCAGTGCCCGGTCGATGGCACCGGACGTCTTGATCGCTGTCTCTCCGAGGCGCTGTCCCACGAGGTCGACGCGTTGGGCCTCGACGACATGGCCTCGCTCCAGCAGGCCGAGCCCGGCGAAGATCTTGCCGACGATGCGGGCGACCGTGGTCTTGCCCGTGCCGGGCGGCCCGGCGAAGACCAGATGCTGGGGAGCCGGCGCCGCGGCCAGGCCCTGGCTCCTGCGCACCGCGGCCATCCTCAGCTGTGCCGACAGGCTCCGCACCTGTCGTTTCCAGATGCCATGGACGTCCGCCCACTGCGAGAGCACCGACCGCGTTCCCGTCATGCCCGTGGTACTTGCGGGCGGACTCCGTGCGGACGAGGTCCAGGACTTCCGGCACGAGATGTGCCCGGTGCTGTACCGCGCCGCCGGGGACGCCGAGCTGACCTGCGTGCGTGACCTCGACGTCCTGGACGAGCCGGTGGACGCCCGCATCGGCATCGCCCCAGATGTGGCGCTGCTCGTCCAGAACGGCGCCGTCGTCGGTTGGAGCCTCACCGACCCCGCCCGGTACCTGACCTGACCACCGATGACCGCGACCCGGACCCCGACCCCGGCCCGCCGACGCCCGCCATCCGTCGGCTGCTCACCGAGTGCCCGGACCTGGTCACCGATCCGCTGATCTACGACGTGGAGGACCGGGATCCGGCCGCCCTTGCCCGGCTGCTGGCCGCTGACCAGGCCCTGCGCGATCAGAGTGAGGACCGGCACCGCGCCGGCGCCCTGGCCGCGCTGATCGCGAATCTGGTGGACACCTATGGGACTGGTGATGGTCGGCCGGTGTGAACGGCTGCTCTGGTGGTACCGACGGGCGTCGGCCGGCCCTGGCCTCCGAGGACCTCAAACGGTTTCGCGACGCCGCGTCAGAGGAGTGACTGTGCCCAGTCCGTGGCCGGGGGGCAACTCGCCCGGCAGGTCTCAGGCGGCCATGGCCCTTCACACGGGGCCGGGTCGAGAGGGCCGGCGCCTGGCGTGACGGTACGGTCGCACCAGTCACACACGACGGTCGCGTGGGCGCCCGCGGCCTCAATGACACCGGCCGCATCTTGGGCGGCTTCGAGCCAGTCGGGTCGCGTGACCGCTACGGGCGCGCCGTCAAGCAGGAGCTTGCTGTTCCAGAGGCTGAGGCCGGTGATCGAGCCCCAGCCACGACTCAGCGGGCGCTGCCCATGGTGCGGTCGGCTTCGGAGCCGCTCAGCATCAGGGTGGTCTCCTCGATGCGGTGGAAGCGGCCGTCGGGGGCCAAGTCGGCGAAGACGTAGACCTCCATGGTGACGGTGGTGCCGTCGTTCTTGGTGATGTGGCAGGTGTGCCGGTCGGCGTACTTGTTGCCGTCGTACAGCTCGTCGTGGACCTCGACCTCGCCGTCGGCGACGATGCCGCGCAGGTGGCTGATGTGGTCGAGGAACTCGGCGCGGTCGGCCCACTCGCCGTCCGTGCGCTGGCGGTACCCCGGCGTGAAGTGGCGCTCGGCGGCCTCCTCCAAGGTGATGTCGCGGTTGAAGAGCAGGTCGCTCAGGGCGGATTCGATTCCCGTGCGGTTCATTGCGGCTTCCTTGTGGTGGGTGGCTGGGTGGCTGGGTGGGTG